>DAOOIV010000086.1 GCA_035384605.1 Phycisphaerae bacterium | reverse complement strand
AGTCGGACATCGTCGCCAGCAACGTGGTCGTGACCGGTGGGGGCACTGGGCTGACTTGTGATTTCAATCTCGGTGGGGCTCCGCCGGGTCGGTGGGACGTCGTGGTGAGCATAGAGGGACCATGCGCGCCGGCAGTTCTTAACAACGCCTTCCTTGTCGTCTTGCCGTCGCTGCAGAACGCTAGTTTTGAGTTACCCAGCGCGCCGGGCGGGTGTCCTGTTACACCGATCACCGGCGTCCCCACCGACTGGCTGTTCGGCGAAATCGCCGAGTACGGCTATGCATGGGCCCTGTTCCGTGACTCTGATCGCTCCCCACCCACCTGCCCGCCGCCGGACGGCGACCATTACGGCAGCTCGATATCAGACAACAACGGCGGAGCCGGCGCAGAGGCCTGGATATACCAGACCGTCAGCGCCATCCCGGGCACGACCTACACTCTCTCCGGTCAATTCGCCGGCGCTGGTCGTAACACGGTTACGCTCGAGCTGCATGATGGCGACCTGAGTTCGCCACTGATCGGCGATGGTTCAACCATCCACAGTTCGACCGACCCCGCCTACGACTGGAGCCCTGCGGCCGTCAGTGCTTCGCCGACGGGCAACTACATGACGGCAGTCATCCATATCAAATTAAACGGCGAGGGCCCGCACGCCGCGCACTTCGACAAGTTGGCCATTGGAGTATGCGAGACGCCGATCTCGATCACGGGCATGGCGCCGCTCCAAGCTGTCAGCGGCGGCACGATCAACGCTACGATTAGCGGCAGTAATTTTGCCGGCTCACCGTCGATCCAACTCGTCAAGTCAGGCCAGGTCATTAGCGCTACCAATGTCAATGTGGTCAGCGCTGACCAGATCACCTGCGACTTTGATCTTTCGGATGCCGGTTCTGGAAAGTACAAATTGATCATGCTCCAGGGTGCTTGCATAGCCGAATACCAGAACGCCCTTCAAGTAGTCGGAGCTTCGTTCGTGAACGGGAGTTTCGAGCTTCCGACGAACGAACAAACCCCTTGCACGGGCGAGATTGGCGGGTTGCCAACCGGTTGGAGCACTAATGCCCCAAGCGGCCTGAGGCGCGACGGTCAAGCCCCGCCTCCTAACCCGTGCCCAAGTCCCGACGGCGGCCATTACGGCTATATGAGCGAAGGCGGCGCAACGACGGTCCGCGCCTGGCAGACCATCGCGGTAGACCCAGGGCGGTACCGGTTCAGCGGCTTGTTCAATGCCCCGCTTGGCGTCACCGTCACCTTGCGTCTGCTTGATGGCGATGAGAACGGAATCGAACTGGCCAACAGTCCCGTGGCACTTCAGGAAAACGCCTGGGTTTCCGGCTCGGTGGAGGCCAATGCCCCTGCAAGCGGCATCATGACCGTCGTATGGGAGATGACACTGACCGGTGCTGAACCCAACGTCGGCGGCAGTGCTGACGGGCTCAAGTTCGAGTCCTCGTGCAACGATCCCGTGTTCGACTTCGACGATGACGGCGATGTCGACCAAGTGGACTTCTCGGTCTTCCAAGTCTGTTACACGGGTTTCGATAGCACGTTGCCAGCCGGCTGCGAGTGCGCAGACCGCACCGGTGACGGTTTCGTCACGCAGAGCGATGCCACGGCATTCGAGGCTTGCGCGAGCGGCCCAGGCATCCCGGCGAACGCGGATTGCGACTGATCCGGGCAACCTGGGTTTCGGACTGAGCTCCGGCTGCGTGTCGTGAGCGTGCAACGGCCGGATGTCCGTGCGGTTCAGGAGCCCAGCCGAGTCTGGCGGTGAAATCAGATAACGGCGGAGGTCCATCGTGGCCTCCGCCGTTCTTTTTGCACCGTCGGCACCGTTGACCGCCTGGTGCAAGTTCCTTACCTTGGCCTTATGCGGATGGGTGACTTCAGATCAACCGCGATCTTACGGCCCAGCGGCTTGGGCATGCTGCTGCTTCTACCTCCGGTGCTCCTGGCGGCCGGCTGCTCCGAAACCGGGTTTGGACCGCTGTCACGGAGCCGCCTGGCGCCCACGATGGATCGCCTCGTGGCGGCATACGAGGACTTGGCCAACAAGCGGTTTCAGGTCATCGCCGATTTTGAGGATCCGGCTCAGGCTACCCTCTTTCATCTCGAACCAGCCGGGAGCCCCGACGCCGTGGGTGTCACGACCGAAAACGCCCAGCTTCGCACCGGCGTGGGCTCGCTCAAGGTCAAACTGAGCCGAACCGGCCAGCGGCTGATTTGCGTCAGCCGCGAGGACAGCCAATGGGGGTTACCGCGCGACTGGTCGAAGTACAACCTGCTTCTGATCAGTGTTTACAGTCCCCGGCAATTGGGCGGTTTCACCGTTCTTGCCCATAGCGGCACGAATCTCTCAACGGTCTATCAAAGCCCTCCGTTGCTGCTGCGGTCGGGCTGGAACCTTCTCCGCCTCGACCTGGGTGACATGGCCGACTACATCGATCTGGGCGACGTGCGATCCATCGAGTTCAGGTGCGATCCTTTCGAGTCACCGGTGGATCTTCACCTGGACGACCTGATCGTGGCTGACAATACGCGTGAGTTGTTTGCCACGCCCGAAAGGCAGCCCGGTGATCTCTACGTGCGGTCGGTTGGCAGGCGGCTCTCGGTCGGGGCGCACGATCGTTTCGAGTTGACCTTTTCGCACGGTCGCATCCGGCAGTGGTTTGACCTGGGAATCGACAAGACGCGAATTCACAACCTCGTGGGCCCCGGCGCGCTGGGCCCTGTGCCCATGCCTGCATCCGAAGAAGATCGGCTTGTGCCAACGGTCGATGCGGCCGCTGCTTGGCTTGGTGCCGGCACCCTCTTGCAGACGTACCAGACCCTGGTCAGCGCCAATCTTTTGCGGGTTGTGATACAAGGTGAATGGCGATTTACACCTCTGAACCAAGCACCAGCCGAGACCGATCCCTACCACCGCTGGTCCTACTCGATCTTCCGTGATGGCCGCGTCTACGTCGAATGCTCGGGGACGGCCCTTGGGCAACCAGCCACGGGCCGGATCGCGATCACTTTCTGCTGTGACGCCGGCACGGGCTTTGAGACTCACATGGTCTCGCCCTCCCGGTCCGGCGTGCCCCAGACGACAATGGGCGACGATTTCCTGCTCTTCAGCAGACCGGCCAGAGGCCAGGCCGATCTGCTCGTGGCACCCTTCACGACTCCCCTCTCGTCGTCCAGCGACAATACGCCTGACTCCCGTGCTTGCGGAACCTGGGTGGTGGCTGCCGAAGCCCAACGGTTTGCCTTTGCGAGCCTGATCCGAGTCTGGCCGCCGGACATCGACTCGCCCGAACTGGCCGCGCCCATGGTGGCCGACTACCGCCATCCCCTCCCCCTTCAAATCGATGTCGGGCAGCTTGTCCGGACCGACCCGGGAGACCTGGACAATGACGGTTTCAGCGAGGGGCGCGGCTATTATGTCCTGCAGCTCGACGGTGCCATCGCGAAGATACGGATCGACGGCCACCGAAAGCTGCGATTTGCACCGCTCTTCAAGCTGGTCGACGTCGCCAATCGCGATGTCTGGATCTATGTCGACGGGCGTCAGATCCGGGATACCGTACAAGACGAGGATGGTAATCTTATCTTTGCGGTACCCGGCGTCATCTCGCGCGAAACGCTGGTCGAAATCACTTCGCGCCCCATCGACGCCGGGTGATCGCGGCAAGGTCTGCCACCGTTCAAGCGGATGGCGCAACTGCCTGTTACAGGGTAACCAACAAACCGTTGACTACCCTCCCGCAAGTCGATCAAGGGCAGGGCAGACCGCGATGGAGCTGCCGGTACTGTCGCGGATCCGGCGGCCGGCGGCGGAGCGGGGACAAGTCCTGATCCTGCCTACGGTGGCGCCACATGATCGGACGTTGGACCGAGACAGCCCGGCGTTTTCGATCCTCGGAGCGCCATAGCGGACTCCTGGGGGCTGCCCCCGTCTTCGCGTCTCTCCGCTGTCTAGCAGATTTTCTTAGGCACAGGATCGCCATTAGCCAATCCGGCGGTACCGGCTGTCCGATGATTCTACCGACGTTTTCGGTGGGCCGATTGTGCGCGGGCGGGCAGGCCGCCGGTGGCACCCGCTGATTCGGCGAAAGCAAACATCGAGGAAAGGGCGCCAGCGGCCGTCCGGATGAGCCAGGTGCACCCGCGCCTGCTGCGACCGCGTGCGGTGCATCGCCAAGGGTTGGCCGTTTTTGGGACCTTTGTCGGGCTTGTTCGTCCTTCTGTCCGAATATGGGGAGACGGCTGAATACCATCTCGTTGGGGAGATCGCCTGTAAGCGACCATATGCATGACGTTGCGAAGCAAGACACGGGTGATCAGTATTATCGTTGCAGTCGTGCTCCTGGGGGTGCTCCAGGGGATGCTGCGCATTGGTTATGCCCGAGGGCCGGGTGAATCCCTGCTGGTCGGTTCGATTGCGGCGGCGGGCTGCCTGCTTTGTTGTCTGCTGATCGTGCCGCTGATCGAGCGGATGGTCGAGGCGCGCCTTACGGGCATTCGCGAAAGCATCCGCCGGATCAGTGATGAGGACGTCGCCGGGAAGCGGCTCCCGGTTTCCGGAGACGATGAATTCGCGGCACTTGCCTGCGCCGTCAATGCTGTACTGGACAGGCTGGACGCGGTAGGCAACGAACTCAAGACCGACGAGAGTCGGTACCAGTCATTGCTGAACAACCTGCCCATTGGCTTTTGCCGAGTCAGCGCAGAACCCGAGTTCCACTTTGTCGGTCTCAACACTGCACTGGTCGATATGCTTGGGGCCGCATCGCCGGAGAACGTAATGCATGTGCGGCCGATAGATCTGTTTGCCAGGAAGCGGGACGCCGTGAGGTTGTGGGTACGTCTCAGGCGACAGGGGAAGGTCAGGCAGGTTGAGCTGCCTCTGATGCGGACGGATGGAAGCGTGGTGTGGGCAAGGGTATCAGCAAGAATGGTCCCATCCCACCAAACCGCGTCGCACGAGATCGAGGCCTTCGTCGAGAACATCACGAACCAGAAGGAGGCCGAGGCGGCTCTCGAGCACGCGGAGCGGGCCAGCCGTGCCAAGAGCGAATCCCTGGCCAACATCAGTCACGAAATCCGCACACCTTTGACATCCATTCTCGGCTATGCCGAGCTGCTGATGGACGCCGACCAATCGCCGCGCGAACGGCTGAACTGCCTGCATACGATTCGCCGAAACGGCGAGCATCTGCTCAGCATCCTGAACGACATCCTGGACTTGTCCAAAATCGAGGCCGGTCGCATGTTATTGGATGTCATCGAGTGTTCGCCGCAGCAGATCGTAAGCGAGGTCGGCCTGTTGCTCGGACGACGAGTCACCGATAAAGGTCTCTCGTTCGAAACCTCTTACAGAGGCCCGATTCCCAAGACCATGCGGACCGATCCCACGCGACTCCGCCAGGTCCTGATCAACTTGGTCGGCAACGCGATCAAATTCACACGATCGGGCACAGTCCGGATCGAGGTGGCAATGGCGACGGCTCCGGACGCCCCTGACCCGCGATTGTCATTTTCGGTGATCGACACCGGCATTGGCATGTCATCCGAACAGTTGCAGAGGCTCTTCCAACCTTTTGTTCAGGCAGAAGTCTCGACGACACGTCATTACGGCGGAACCGGGCTGGGGCTGACCATTTCAAAACAACTGGTCGAGGCTCTCGGCGGCGAGATCGCGGTCCGGAGCACGCTGGGCAAGGGCAGCACTTTCACGGTCACAGTACCCACCGGTCCGCTGGACGGCATCGACATGCTGGAGATCGATGCACCGCCTGCGGAATCCGAGAACGTATCCGGGGAGCCGCCCGTTCCGGAAGCATTGCGACTGAGCGGACGGGTGCTGCTGGCGGAGGACAGCCGGGACAGCCAGCATCTCGTCGCCGGACTGCTCACGAAGGTCGGCCTGTCGGTAACGGCGTGCGACAATGGCAAAGTCGCCTGTGATCGGGCGTTGGAAGCGCTGGCGGCCGGCGAGCCCTTCGACATCATCCTGATGGACATGCACATGCCCGTGATGAACGGCTACGAGGCCACGGCTTATCTGCGTCAAAAGGGCTACACCGGCGCGATCATCGCCCTGACCGCCAGCGCGATGAAGTCCGATTGGGAAGAGTGCATTCGGGTCGGCTGCAATGACTTCCTTTCCAAACCGATCGAGCGAAGTCGTTTGAATCGTATTCTGGCCCGTTACACGGCGTCAGGCCCCGCCGGGCTGGACGCTTCCGACACATCGTCCGGTAACCACTGACGGGGGTGTCCTGTCTCGGTGTGAGGGACTCGACTCGTTTCGCCCCCCTCAGCGTTTGTGCCGCCTCAAGGCCATCGACAGGTGAGAGCGAAGCCGATCGCCACCACGGACGCTGATGGGAGCATTCGGGCACTTGCTGCAACGCACCGGTCCGGCTCATTGAGGCAGTCTCTATTGCCCCGGCACCGTGACGCGGGGATGCCGCGTGTCGGCTCAGAGATGCAGTCGAATACGAAGTCGATATAACAGGTCGGTAAGAGCGACGATCAAGAGGGCAAATACCGCAGAGCGAATAATGCCGGGCAAGCCCTTGTTCAAGTGGGTGTTGAGGTACTCTATACCAAGGAGAGCCAGCAGCGAGGCCACGATCGAAGGCAGGATGAAGGCGAGCAACGGGTCCCGGCCGGCCGGGGCGAGGAAGAACGACCAGCGACGGATGCCCTTCACATCGACGAGCCAGTACAAGAGGGCGAACACGAAGCAGCAGATTGCCGCGCTGTACAGGCACCACGTGGGTGTTGCCTGGACTTTCGAAATGCCGTAAAGCGGCCGAAACAGAAAACCGCCCGCCAGCAAGCTCAAACCCATCACGAGCATCCGCAGAACGCGCCGGCCGGGCCGCTGAGCAGCCGAGTCGGATAGAAAGAGCGTCCCTAAGACCGCGCCTGCCACGGCGATCGACCCGTGGCCACCCCAGTGACCGCCGACATTTATGTATTCGTGGAGGCGGCCAAGGAATCCCAGGGCTCCGGTTTTGTCGCCCACAAAGACTGCGGTGAGCAGCCCGACCGCGCCCACCAGTGCGGCCGTCCGACCGCCGGACAGCAGAAACGTGCCCACGGCAATGAGGTAGGCCCAGCCGATCAGGCCGAGGATTCCCCACCAGCTTGTCCGCATCCACGTGCCTTCCTGGCCGTCACCGCCACGGTAGAACACGGCCAGAACAACAAGAAGAGCGATTCCGGCCAAGCGAAAGGCGCGAAAAAGCCATCGAATGCGCCCGGCGGCTGGGGGGTAGCGGTTCCATACGAGGATGACGCCCAGGAACAGCAGCAGCACCCACGCCGATCTGCTGAGCCCGACGAGATCCGCGCGGTAGCGAGGAATATTGACCATGAAGACGCCGATCACCAGCAGGCCAACGACGCGCAGCAACAGGTGGCCGATAAGCCGCGGCCAGGACTCGCCGCGAGCGAGACGCCGTTCGATCGCAAGCGGGATGGACATGCCCATGATGAAGAGGAAGGCCGGGAAGACCAAATCGACAAAGGTCATGGAGTTGGAATTCTCCGGCGCGTGCTTCATCCAGGCGGGGATGTTCTGCAGATGTCCGACGTCATTCACGAACACCATGGTCAGAATGGTGAGGCCCCGGAACACATCGAGGGAAAAGATCCGGTCGCGGTCGGGTCTGGAGGCACTCAAAGTGGTGTCCACTAGCTTTGCTCTCATCACCTGTCGGGCCGGGCGGGATCATAACAATGTTCCGCATGGTTTGCGAGCTTCGGGCGACGACCGGGCGGTATGCCGAAACGGATCCTACCACTGAAGTCTCGACGGGCGATTTTTCGATAAATAAGGGGGGCCTTGTTGCAGGCCGTCGTACAACAGGGGAGCGCGGCTACCCGCAACAACGCGGACGTTTGAAGCCGCTATTGGGATCTTCATATGAACGAGATCGGGCGGGTGTTTGGCCGCCCACGCGTGAGTGCCGCCGGCACAGGTTTTGACAGACGCTGTTACTGCAATCATAGTAAGCATGGGGATACGACCCGCGCCGAGAGTCTGGCATCGACGGTAGCGAATCGTATGCCGGAGGACGTCCTCGGCATGGAAGACGGCGCGGCGAGGCGATTGCGAAAGGAGTCGTGTATGAAATCAAGGACAAACATGTGGATGGCCAGCCTTGCGGCGTTTCTGCTGGGCATGCCCCTGGCAGAAAGGGCTGTCGCCGACGATACGGAAGAGATCGTTTTCGCGTCGATCGGGCTCGTTTGGGAAATCATTGACGCCGCGGTTTCAGCGAGCTGAGTCACCCGACGCTGATCGGCGAGCGGGGATTGAAGCAGCGCGATCGTAACACCATTGGGCCGCGAAAGGCTCTTGTTGTGCGCCCAGGCCCACCGCGATTGGCGGTGTTTATCCAATCGCGGTGGACGCGAATAACCTGTGCGCTGGAAGATGGCCAAGGCGGGCGGCCCTTTTTACGGGCCGCAACCAGGCCCCGTTGTCATCCCGAAACGCGCGCAAGCCGCACGGATTTCCGGCCTTAAGGTTTCAGCCTGTCTTATCTGTTCCCGACAGGTTTGAGATCCGAAACCGTTATGACAGGCGACACGGCGGCGGCGCCTGCCTATCCGCGCGCCGTCGGGGGCTGGCTAGCCAATTGCACAAGGGCTTCGCGCACACGAATGATCTGGCCGTCATCGACGGTCAGGTATCGGTGCCTTCCCCCGGCGCTGGGAGCATGCGACGAGAACCCCTGCTCGTCGATGGAGATCGTTCCGGGCTCCGACAACCCGAAGTATCCCCGATCCGGTCGAACCGCATACAGGACGCTGGTCAGATCCCACGTGGGGCGGTCATAGGGCATTTTCATGTAGAGGCGGTAACCTTCGGCCAGGGGGTGATGCGGGACGTAGGCAAAATCCCGTTCGATGCTGACGGCCGGATAGGTAATTGCCCGCCCGATTTCGAATCCGCTGACCACGATGGGCGTGGGCCATTCAGCGAAAACCTTCCTGGCTGCCGGGATATCCGTCACAACGTTGTATTCCTTGTGCTTCTCGCCTTTGCTGAAGATGCCGGCCATGCTTGACAGCAGGCGGCACTTGCGAGCCACAAGGTCAGTGCCCGGGAGTGGAGAATGCTCGTCCGGCTCGGACTCCAGCAGGCGGGCCAGATTCGTCGAGAAGCCAACCACGACCACCACGACAGAGTGATCGGGCTGCGTGGCCAAGACCTGCCGGAGCACGGCCACGGCCTGCGGCGCCTGCCTGCCGCTGAGCAGATCATGGGGGTATCGCGGCCTTCCCCCATCTGCCGCCTCGGCAACCGGCCGGATGTATTTGCCGTCTTCCGGCGTCTTGCCGTTGCGGACGACTCCGATGGGTATGTCGCCGCGCCCGTAAAAGGTATTGACCAGATCTACAAAGGGCGCGCAGAATTCATTGTCTTTGCTCAGGGTAACGGCCAGCAGCTCGCACTCGCCCCGGCTCTGCAGGGCATGGATGACGCCGAGGGCAAGAGCATCGTCGATGTCATTACCCATGTCGGTGTCGAAGATGAGGCGTACCCCTCGAGCCTCGCTTTCCGCGGCCGGCGGGGGCGACTGCGTCGCAGCGGCCAATACGGAGCCGCATCTCTGCGTCTCAAAAACGGCGATGATGGACCACAACAGTATCAGGAAATGGCGGCATTTCATGGTTGTCGGCCTCCTGTGCAATCGCGTTTTCTCGCCCGGCAGGCGCTGTCGGGCAGATGAGAGGCCTCAACGGCATGCAGGAAGCTTGCATGCCGGGCTCTGCTCAATCATCAACTGTACCAAGACGAGATCACAAGTCCAACCAATCGGTGGATCCCACAAATCATCGGACACATCCTTTCTTTCAATACATCATGGACACGTCGACTTACGAAGCAGCGTCTCACCTCTTCTCGTCCGGTTCGAAAGCCGACACCTCACTCAGCCAAAGGACCCAGTCATCCGTCGTCGGGGCTGCGAACGTGACCATCCCGCCCCCCTTGACAACGGGAGTCGGAGTCACATCGCGCAAGTCGCCGTTTCTGGGGTCGAACCATTGTGCATAGAAGCCGCCCGATGTGTGCCCCAAGTCGAGTTCCACGGTGCCGCCGGCCAACAAGTAGACGAGGTACGCCCTGCCCTTGTCCGCCAAGCAGAAGTTGCGCTCCGGGTTACTAACCAATGAGTCATGAGGCACCATTCTCTGCAGGCGATGAGCCGGCCGTGCGTTGATGAAGTCGTACGTTGGCTGGACAGTTGCCGAATCTGCGGGTGCCTCGTAGTTTGCGGGGTCCCTTCCATCGGCATATTCCAGGTAGCGAATGAGCATCGAGCCGCCCCCCATGAGGAAGGCCCAAGTCTGTTGCCTCGATGCGTCGATCTGATGAATCAAAGCCTTTTGGGGGAACCGCGTGCGGTACTCGCGGACCTGGCGGTAGATTGCGAACGGCGTGGTACGGGCTGCGGCGGTTCCTGAGACGTATCTGCCAGGCACCTCGGTGCCGCTCACGGGGGCGTACAAAGATCCATCCGGCTGGTACCACCAATAGCGCAGGTCCAGCAGGGACACCCGCGGGTCGCCGGCGAGTTCATCCAGCACATCCTTCGTTGCCCCCAGGCCGAGCAGGACCTTCTTGCCCTTTTCCTGCTGCCATTGTCCGACGACATCGAGCCAGAACCGGGCGAAGGACGCGGGGCCGGTATACTCCTGACTCAGCAAATGCACCACGTTGGTGTGATCACCCAGTACATCCAGGCACTTGCGAATGTAAGCGCGATGCAGCTCCCGTCGGAGTGGATGGGTTATATCGTAGAAGGCGTTCGCGGCCGGAATACGGTCGGGCAAACCGGTGTCCTGAAGGCAGTTGACCGGCCGCCATGGAAAGTCAACGTAATGCGCGTCGGTCTCCAGAAGGGCATGCTGCATGTAGAAGTTATGAAACATGATCGTCCCTTTGCGGTCACAAAGGGAGGCGAACTCGTGGAGGCGGTCGAAATACCAGGCGTTGTATCGTGTCAGATCGTATTCCGGCAGTCCGTCCCAGGCTCTTCCGCTCTCGCCGCGTGCCCATGGCTGTTCAAGAAACGGAGCAACGACATTTCCGTCTTCCCGACGGGTGGTATCGTGCTGATCGCGCCGGCGGTCGTACCACAGCCCGAAGTTATGCTCGAACCCCGGATAGCCGTAGCGCAGCATATTGTCCGTGAGCTTGTCCAGATCCTCGGTTCGGTTCGGGCCGATGGCACCGGGTGCGCGGCGAGTGATATTGGCTCGCCGGCCGGCGCGCCACCAGCCGTTGTGCTGGGCGTAGCCCCACACGATGCGATCTCCGTGAACGAACCATCCGTTCTCGATGGCAAGTCCGCGGGATCGTTCTTCAGGTTCAGCAGGGTGAGTCTCTGGCATCGCCACGGCCTCGAGGTATAAGACGGCCTCGTCGCCAAGGGACGCCGGCCGGGCAAACGTCTGTTGACCGTCGGCGAGGCTGCGATCCTGTTCGTCCGCCCAGTTACCGCTTACGGGGTTGAACCACCTTACCCGATAGCGTCCCGCCGAGACGATCAGGCCCAGATTCCCACGCGAGTCGCTATAGGCGATGTAGATTTGCCCAGGGGCCGCCAGAACGTAATCCGTGTTTTCCCTCGCCAAATCGTCGCGAGGCGAGGTCAGGTTGAATCGGGTCGACTCCATGAATCGCACTAGGTGACCGCAGGCTTGCAGATCAGCGACGGGGGTGGACTCGATATCCATTCCCAGAATCATCGAATACCCGCCCCCCATAGCGATGGCCCATATCTTCTTACGAAGGTCTTCACCGGTGCCGCTAAACGGTCTGCGGCCATAGCGGGAATCAGCGAACTCCGCCATGTTGATGTTGACCCGTCCCTCGACGCTTTTCCATGCCGCGACGGTTCCGGCGTGCAGTTCGGCGGGCGTATCAACGTTCCACTGCACGGCGAATTGATCGAAAGCCGGGTTGCCGTTGAAGTCGAACGCGGTTCCGTTGTTCTGGTGAATGGCAACCGGGTGCCTGCGGTCATCCTTGAGTTTGATGCGCTGGGCGATTTTCGCAGCGTGGGCGGCCGAGAGTCCCTCGGCGTATTCCTCGGCCACGCACCAGATCAGGTGCCTGTGGTGCTTGAAACGGCTGACCATCGCATCCACAAAAACCGCCTCCGCAGGCGTCAACTCACCGCCGGCAGGCAGATCCTTGCCGAAGGGCTTGGCACTGTCATCGTAGAAGATGAAGAAGATCACAATGCCATTGCTGTCCATCGCGGTGAACCAGGTTTCCCATTGATTCAGAATGTCGTTATCCAGGCCTTTGGACAAGTCGCTGTCGATGTAGGGATTCTGGGTGGCATCCCCGTCGCCACCGTGGCTGCGAATGGCCATCAGATAGATACAGTTGGCTCCCGTGCCGGCCAGCTTGTTGATCAGCGCCATCTGGTCGCCGTTGCGGGTGCCGTCGGGATTGCGCGTGCCCCGGTACAAGAAGCCCTCCGGATCTCCGGGACCACACATGTAGCAAGGACCGCCGCCCTGGTACTCAAGCCATGCCGGGTGCTGATGATCCGCAATGATGGGGCCCGCTTTCGTCGACTGTACAAGCAGCCGAATTGCTTCGTTCACGGGGTTGCCTGACCTCTCCCCGAGGTTCGTATCATTCCAGGACACTACGAGATCGAGACTGGGGATGACGACCACCGCCCGCTGACCGTTTTTGTGGCCGAAGGCTCCGAACGTGTCGAGCGGGGCGTCGGGCCAGTGCCGATGGCCATCACGGTCGACTCCATTAATCCACCAGAGATAGCTGTAACTGCCCAGATGGTCGGTTTGGTCATCCGGCACCTTCTGCGATCCGAGGGAACGCTGGCCGGGGCAGATCTGGGCGGGCCGAGCATCGGTCCGAGGGATCGAGTTGGGAAGAGGACTTGTCACGGCCAGGGTGGCATTGGCCTTGCTCAGGAGCTGTTTCCCGTTCCAGTTTCCTTTGTGAAGATACAACAGCCCAAAGCGTGCGAAGTCTCGCACCGAAATGCCGAACCGTCCCGGCCGATTCCCCGTCCCGAAGAAGGTGAAGGTCGGGTCATCCTGGCACTGCATCAGATCTGTCAACCTGGGATGCAGAGCCTGGGCGTCAACGGTATCGTAGGTAATCCCATAGACCTTGAGGAACAACGTGTCCCAGAAAAGGGCCATCTGCCAGTCGTTATAGTCAAAGGCGGTGCCCGGCTTTTCCCGGACGCCGTAACACGAAGTCTGAGTAGCCATGTGGCGGAAGTTGATGAGCCGATCCTTGAAGTCGAGGTCCGGGTTGATATCGTTCAGGCACGGTTCCCACCTGACTACGGGCTCGTCGAGACTGGCCAGCTTACCCTCCTCCAAGGCCTTGAAGAGAAAATGGGCAATAACGGGCTTGCAGGCCGAAGCGACGTCCTGCCGGCGAGTCTGGTCTCCCCACGTATAGACCATGTAGCCGTGGCGAACGACGCAGCCCCGCCCGCCGAGATAGTCTCGAAAGGCATCCAGCCTCTTGACATCCATGCCGACCTCGGCCGGTGTCTTGATCTGCCAGGTGGCACCCGGAAAGACCTGGGCTGAGCAGATTCGGCTCGTTGCCAAGGACAGGGCCAAGACGGCCGCGATGCCTCCGAACGAGATCAGGTACCATGCTCGTTTGCCGCAGCTCTCGCGGTTGGCCTGAGTGAGGCTGCGGTCGAATACGGCTCTGGAAACGGTCATATTACTCCCTTGTCGCCCGCTGGTTGTCGGGGCTTTCTTCGGAGCGGACCACTCGGACAGGTCATTGTGCGCGCTTTGACGCAAGACCCAGGCCGAAGATGCAACTCCGCAAGCCTGCTCGATCAGCCGCTACCCAAGAATCCCTCAGCTTGCACAATCCGGGTCAGCGGGTACTCCAGGCCCGCTCAAGCACCGGATGAACACAGTGTGGTCGGACTGATTCACGAGTCCGTTCCGGTCAAAGTCCGCAGTCAGGCACTCCGGACTGATGGGGTCGCCCATGACGGTAAGGCAGGCCTGAAACAGGCCGAAATCCTCCTGGTCCACGTCGCCGTCACCGTCCATGTCGGCGGCCACTCCCTGAGTGGTGAAGCTCCATACCGTGCCTGTCGTCGCGCCCATTTCGTTCACTTCGTCTATTCGCCAGAAATAAGTCGTGAGGGGATCAAGCAATCCGGGATCGAAAAAGGTGTCGGTCTGGTTGCCGCGGAAAGCACCTGGATTCGTCGTTCCGAAGTAAACGTCGTGCGAGACCGCGCCGGCGCCGGCCGTCCAGGAGAGCCGGACGTCTCGCGGAACTCGCAACGTCCCCGACGGCGGGAACGGGTTATCGGCTCGAGCGGGAACCGTACGAACGACATACAACGCCGCGTCCTGCGCGAAGGTTCCCGGTTTGGCGAAAAGCTGCGAACCCGCCGACAACACAACCCGTGTTGCCTGGTCGACCCACAGTCCCGTCGTGGGATCGTACCATTTGACGGCATAGTTGCCGGGCACCATGAACAGTTGAAACGCGTCGCCTCCGTCGCCGTAACCGATGTACACCTCTCCCGGGTTGGCCAATACGTAATCCGTGTCGCAGCCGGCCAGTTCGTCATGGGGCGAGGTCTCATTGAAGCGCGTTGCCTCCATGAATCGAACCAGTCGGCCGCAGTTTCCAAGGTCGCTGACCGGCGTGGACTCGATATCCATGCCGAGTACCATACTGTACCCGCCGCCCATGGCAATCGCCCATAGTTTCACGCGCAAGGTTGCCCCCGTGCCCGCATTGGCGAATTCCGCCACGTTCACGTTGACCAACCCCCCAACGTTGTTCCAGGCGGCGACGGTTCCGGCGTGCAGTTCGGCGGGCGTATCAACGTTCCACTGCACGGCGAATTGATCGAAAGCCGGGTTGCCGTTGAAGTCGAACGCGGTTCCGTTGTTCTGGTGAATGGCAACCGGGTGCCTGCGGTCATCCTTGAGTTTGATGCGCTGGGCGATTTTCGCAGCGTGGGCGGCCGAGAGTCCCTCGGCGTATTCCTCGGCCACGCACCAGATCAGGTGCCTGTGGTGCTTGAAACGGCTGACCATCGCATCCACAAAAACCGCCTCCGCAGGCGTCAACTCACCGCCGGCAGGCAGATCCTTGCCGAAGGGCTTGGCACTGTCATCGTAGAAGATGAAGAAGATCACAATGCCATTGCTGTCCATCGCGGTGAACCAGGTTTCCCATTGATTCAGAATGTCGTTATCCAGGCCTTTGGACAAGTCGCTGTCGATGTAGGGATTCTGGGTGGCATCCCCGTCGCCACCGTGGCTGCGAATGGCCATCAGATAGATACAGTTGGCTCCCGTGCCGGCCAGCTTGTTGATCAGCGCCATCTGGTCGCCGTTGCGGGTGCCGTCGGGATTGCGCGTGCCCCGGTACAAGAAGCCCTCCGGATCTCCGGGACCACACATGTAGAATGGCCCGCCCTCGTGGTACTTGAACCAGGCGGGATGAGCGGGGTCGACGACGATCTGGCCGGCGGGCGTCTGCGCGAACGCCAAGGACGGGAGAATCGCCAGCGACACGAGCGGCAACAAATCACTGATGCGCATCATCGCAGGCCACATCCGCAAGAGCGCCGGCGCCCGATAGACAGCCCAGGAGGACCGTCAGGTCGGACTGATTTACCATTTCGTTGTGATCGAAATCTGCGGCCAGACAGGGGGACGAAGCCGGCTCCTCCCCTGTCAGGCACGTCTGGAACAACCCAAAGTCTACCTGATCTACATCGCCGTCCAGGTCGAGGTCTGGAAGCACCGTCCTGATGTTGACCGTGACAGCCACGGTTTGAGACGGATTGGAAGCCGGGGGCAGGCTGCCGTCATCGGCGACGGTGATCGTTGCGGTGTGTGACCCGATTGCCAGATGGTCTACTGTAAACGAAACCGTGATGGTGTCGGCTTCGCCGGTGGACGTGCCATCGGACGGAGCGACACGCAGCCAGTCGCGATCAACGGTAACGGCGTATTTCAACGTCCCTGCTCCGCCGTTGGACACGGTGAACATGTCGTCCGACAGAGTCCCGCCGAGGTCCGCCGATCGACTGATTTGACTCTTGCTTAGCACGATCAGCGGAGCCGTCGGCATCACCGATTCGGCCAGCAGCTTAAGCACCTGATTCGAGCTGGAGCCAGGGTTGCCCGGCTCGAAGCCGAGTGTGGCTCCGTTGAAGTACGCCATCACTATACCGAGACCGGGCATCACCGTCACCACTTCCCGGCTCCAATGCCCGTTTGCCTGAAAGGTGTCGGCGGGAGCATCGGGCCAGGTGATTGATGTCGGGTGCAGACTCCCTGTGGCGTTAAACCACCAGTTGAAGCCGTAGATGCCCGGGCCGTAGGGGGTCTGGTCCGATCCGCCGCCATAACTTCCGATGCCCAGATAGTCTCCGGCGGGATCGACTACGGCGGTCTTGGGCAGGCTTGAGGAAACCTGCGGCTTCATGTAGTCGTCGAAATAGTGCTGAGGCAGCAACTGGCTGCCGTTCCAATTGCCCTTGTTGGCCCAGAACCACCCGATGCGGGCAAAATCGCGAACCGAGGTGTTCAGCCGGTTGTTGGATGCGATCAACGAACCATCCTGAAACTGCAGCGCACCAAGGCGATTAGGGGCCAAGGCCACTGTGTTGGCGCTCTGGCCGTAGACACGATCGAACAACGTCTTGACATATAGTTGGATATTGTAGTCGTTGTATGCCCAAGCGGTGCCGGGGGCCTCCGCCCGCGTGTAATTCCCGACCATGTTGGCCATGTGGCGGAAGGTCATTGGCTGGTCCTTGGTGCTGAGCGACCAGCCGTAGTCCTTTACCAGGGCGTCGACGCTGGTGATACGGCCTTCTTCGATAGCGAAGAACAGCAGCGTGCTGATCACCGGTTTCGAGGCCGATGCCCAGTCGCCCTTGAGGCTTTGCGTGCCCCAGGTTTTGACCATGTACCCGTGGCGGACGATGCATCCGCTGCCCCCGATGATGCCGGCAATCTGGTCAAGTTTGGCTGAGTCAAGTCCGAGTTCCGCAGGGGTTTTGAACTCCCACGTCGCCCCAGGAAACACCTGGCCGAAGGCGGTTGCCAGGATGCACGATTGGCAAAGAACACCGGCCACCAAGCTGGTGGCTCCGACAGTGAGCCGAAACTGGCACATCGACCGTACTTCTCCTCCGCGAACGCTTCTGTCAGGTGATCCCCAACACGCCAAGGCGTAGAGTTTGGATCTCGCCAATCGCATGGCGGGCAGAATGACCGTCTCCACGCCGCTTCCGGGCACAATCCATTGGGCTGCGGGTCCGGTGGCCGGCGGCGCGACTGCCTGCCGTCCCCTTCTTCGTGGGCAAAGACAGACGCCATTGGCTGGGCCAGCCCCCAGGCCGCTATAGTTCGCAACCGGCGGGCAGATTCTCCGGATCCAACGCGACTCCCGGACCGGTCGCGCATTTCTCGAACTTGCTGAAGTCCAGTGTATCCACGTCGTTGTCTGAGTCCCGATTGTAACGCCTGCACGTCGCGGGATCTGACAGCGGGTTGCCATCGCCCGAGAAACACAACTGGAAGGCTGCGAAGTCCACCTGGTCAACGTCGCCGTCCTCGTCGGCGTCCGGCCAGACCAGAGGAGCGGCACAACTGCCTCCCCCGTCCCAGAAAGGACAGCCGCTCACGCCATAGGAGAGCATCCGAACCCAATCGAACTCGAAATCCCAGACGTCTTCGCCGGAATTAAGCTCGCCCAGGCCGATGTACGGGTCGCCGCTCACATCATTCAGGCCGGTTCGGAAGCTGAATATGTCGCCGCTCGGCCCAACGACGGTACCATCTGCGCCGCCGAACATCAGCTTTTCGCCATCCAGCCACAGGTTCCAGTACGCCCTCTGATCGGCAGCGTTGTAGCAAACCGCAGCGGTCCATTGGTGATACTGGCCGGCGATGTTGGGGAGGGCCGCCTGATCGATGGTGCCAATGGCGTTGCCGCTGTTGTTAAGGATTCTGACGGTGACGTCGTTCACGCGAACATAGACATTAAACACATCGCCCTCGATGGAAGAAGTCGAGTCATTGGTGCCGAACGGGCCTGTGACGCGCGGGAAGGCGATCTGGATCGGCCCACGGGTGTTGTTATCCGTCCCGATTCGCATACTCCAGGCCACGGCCATGCCTTTGACCGGATCGAAAGTGCTGTCGAAAGGCAGGAACGTTCGGAACCGCACCCGGCCGCCGAGACCGTCGGCCGGATTGTTGAACTTGGCCGTGGTGGGTACCTCGTCGATGGATCCCTGGGAGAGCCAACCCGCCGGCAATGAACCCACGTCGTTGTAGCCGATCGAAAAAACGCGGTCGGTTGTCCCGCCGGAGTCGCACGATTCGAGCGGGCTTTGGGAGGCGAGGTCCGATGCGGTGAAATCGATGAACTCCGCTTTGAACTGCTGCAAGGTATCACCTGACTTGGCTATTGTCTCGTCGACCGAGAGCAGCACCTGTCGGACGTGCTGCACGGCGGGGTTACAGGCGTCGGTGAACGTCAAGGTGGCGACGTAGCCGCCCGGCTCCAGGCCGGTGACGTCGATTGTTCCTGTAACCGTGTCAGAGCCACCCGGAAGGATCGGTCCGCCGCCGGTCTTATCGAGGACGAGCCAGCCCGCGGAGGATGTGACGGTGTAGCTCACACTGGGAGCACCGGTGTTTTCGAAAGTGTAGATCACTGGAGCGGGAGTCTGGGCAGACCCTACCAGGAACGCGCGACCCGTGTTGGTTGCCGGGGACACCGCCGACCGACAGTCAATGACGGTCAGATCGATCCGGCGGAGTTCCGTGGTGGGCGATGGGCAATCGTTAGCAATAGCCACGTATGCCGTGTGGGTTCCGGCGGTCAGATCAGTATTGACAATCGAAGCGGTGACGGTGTCGCCGGATCCTGCGGCAAGCGGCCCGCCGCCGCTCTTGTCGAGACTCAGCCAAGGTACGTCCCCGGCTACAATGTCAAAGAACTCGACGCGCAGACCCATCGGGTTGGAGGTGGTGCCGCCGTTCTGGATCGTGAAATCGAGGGTATTTGTTCCGATCTGAAATCCGCTGTCGATGATGAACTCCTGCCAGGATTCGAAGCCCCACGAGCCGGTACCCTCCACCACGGATACGCCGTTGAGCTTGACGTCGGCCAGAATGTCGTCGTACGCCATCCGGCCCCGGATCAGGGCCGCATCCACCGCCGCCTGATCGGCCAGCGTGAAGGTGGTCCGGAAAACATGTTGTCCGGGAGGGGCAGCCGCATCGTCGTCGGTCTGACTGGCCGTGATCCACAGCGAGGTCGAGTCATTCGCCAACCACGGAGGAATGGGATACCCGTCTGCGGCCACGGTGTATGCTGAGCAGGGAGCGCCTTCCGTACAGGTCCCGTCCAGGCCGCCCGCAATGATCGTCCAGTGCGGATCGAGCACCTGTTCGCCCAGAACCGCCCTCAAATTGTCCACGCCGGTGTTGTAGAGGTCGGCAATTGGGGGGGCGACCTTCTTCATCTCCACTGCAGTGTAGTTCAGCGGGGTGGTGCCGCTGTTGGCGATCGTATAGGCGTGGCTCGGCGGATCGGCGGCACTGCCCCGCAGCGCCGTCGATGTCTGGATTACCGCCGGTGTGACGGTGCTTTCACAGGTGGGCGTAGTCCCACAGGTCAGCATCGCAAGGCCGTCGTCCTTGTAGGCCACGCAGTCGAACTCGAAATCCCAGACATCCTGGCTGTTGAGTTCGCCCAACCCGATGTACTCCGCGCCGGTGAAACCTTCCTGGAATGTCCGAAAACTGTACTGTTCCCCGTTCAGCGTCGGCGAGCCGGAGGGACCGGTGAACAGCAGCAGGGTTCCGTCAAGCCAAAGCTTCCAGTAGGCTTTGTTGTCGCTGGCGTTATACACCACCGCCGCGGACCAGTCGTGGTACGTATCCGCCAGGTTACTGCCCAGTACCAGCGTATCCACTCTCAGCGGGTCGTTGCTGCCGGTCAAGTCCCTATACAGTCCGCCGCCGTTACGCACGATGTCGATGTAGCTGTTGCCGCTCGGGTCTCCGGAGTTCCGCAGGCGGATATAGGCATTGAACGCTTGGGGGCTGCTGCCTCCGGCCGATCCGCTCACCGTGGCCGCGATTTGGATCGGTCCCCGGGTTACATTGGCCGATCCGACCCGCATTTTCCAACCGACGGAGATGCCTTCAGCAAGGTCCATGGTGGTCGGCAGAGGGGTTGAGAAGCGGGCCCGTCCATTTATCGAATCCTGTACATTCCAGAACCTGGCGGTGGTCGGCGCGCCAGCTCGGCTTCCTTGAGTCAGCCACCCCGCCGGCACGTTGCCCGCGCCTTGATACGTGACTGTATACGAGTTTGGGTTGGCCCCCGTGGTGTCGGTATAGTTCGCCACGGCGCTGTTGTCGGACCCTGACCAGCTTTCTGGGGGCACTGACGTGAAATCGGCCACCCATTCGGTTGCCCGGACCGATCCTGCTGCCACAAAGGTGATGGCCACCGCCCACAACATAGCTGATTGTCTCGGAAACATAGCTATCTTCCTTTCCTGCGTCTCGCCAAGATCGCCTGGAATTGACTCCTCCGCGAGTCGTCTTCGTCACCTCAACCCCTCACCCCGAGCGAGGTCCATCGCCGGTCGACCCCTTTGCTGCGATACGACCTGGGGGTTTGGGCGTACTGGACGCCAGGCCGCACCCATACCTCAGAAGCCCGGGCCCAGATGCACAAACCGTCCCTCCTGGCAGGCTAGCAGCCCACTGCAACTTCCTCCATCATTGTCCCTCTCTCCGGCGGTTGCGCTTCGGGCATATCTCCGATGCACAATCACCCTCGCGCCGCCTTCCAGCGTCTTAAAAGACGACCCCCTCACCGGCGGCGGCGTACCAGCAACAACGAGCCCACCGCGAGCAGCATCAGACCGGCCGGCTCTGGGACCCAGTCGATCTGAGGAGGGTTTCCGGACAAGCCAGTGTTTTCCTTGTCCTCAAATATGGGGCCGTCTGCAGTTCCGTAGGTGGTAACGGCGCGGATGCTGAACGTGACCCTCTTACCCAGATTGGCGTTGTACAAAGACGTAATGTCAAAGGTATACCAAGCCGGGGTGCTGTTCACATTGAAAAGATCCGCCACAATCGTCCAACTCTCGTGGGATGTGCCCGACGGCGCCGGACCTGCGGTATCGGTCCACTGGACATATCCAGCTTCATTCTCGCTGATCGCGCGAATCCGGACATCGCAGTTCACTGTCTTGCCCTGCGGGGCACCCCAATAGTTGTAGAGTTTGAGTGTAGCCGACGTTACCGGTGTCACGTCCAAGAGAAATTCCACGTACGCACGGTCAGTGGTTCCGCCACCCTTGGTAAACAACCCGAAGACATTCGTGTTGTTGTAGCGAGTGCTGCTCCGGTAAGTAACGTCGTCCTCCGGCAGAATGATCGCACCCACGGCGGGCACCGCACACGTGACGAACATGGCCACGCACAATCCAGTCGATACTTTTCTCATCTTGAACCTCCTCCTCATTTGATACCTAAGGCGGACCGCCTTTTTGCGGGCCGCAACCCAAACGTTCTGCGATCCAGAAACATGCGCGCAAAATGCACACCCGTTGCGACGGACGAGACTAATAGAAAGCACCATAGCTCTCTTGCTTTTCTTGTTATCCGTCCGGCCTCGGGGCTGACCTTATCGAGATCAATGCCGACACCGGGCACTCCAAGAGCTCTTGATTTCATTGATCGGTCGCGAGATACACCCTCCTTCCTGCTGCCGGCGTCAGGGCCTTTCCACTCCAAAGGCCCGCTGCCATCGCAACGAGTAACTGCCGGAAACGTCAATATCGGGCTCCCCCCCGCGCGGGAGGGAATCCAGGCCTTCAACGTGACCGTCGACAAACAGGCAGCTTGTGCGGCGATTCAGATGCATCGCCCTGGCGACGCGCCGGTCGCGGCCGGGACCGCTGGGCAAATGGCTCGGCTCGAAGGCATCGAACCGGCTGAGATCCCTGAACCCATAGGCCTCCTTGGCCGCCTCCGAGACGGCCGAGTCCTCCATGTCCGCCAGGTAAACGACCTGCGCAGGCCTTTTCCAGAGCGAGAGTCGTGTCGCATCTCTCGTGTCCGAGAATCCCTGGCTCCCGGTGACGGCCTTCGGATTGAAAGCGTTCACCACGTAACTGAGAACTTCCGCGTCCTGGGATCTGGCCGCGCGCTCGGGACAATGAAACACCTCCACGCGCTTCAGTTTGTCCCAGAGCAGGTAGTTGAGGGCTATTCCCCTGGCTTCGTAGGATCTGCCATCCGGGAACGTCTGCATGCTCCTGCCGGCCGCCTGGGCCTGTTGAAACAGGGGGGCAACCTTCTCTCCGACCTGTTTGAGCAGGACGATGGACCAATGAATGTCCCCGTTGGAAAAGTACCTTTGCACGTTGCCTCCGCGGGGGATGAACTCCGCGTACTCTACCGCGTAAGTGGTGACCGCCACGCCGGCCTGGTGCAGATTGCTCTGGCACGCCGAGATACGTGCTTGAGCCCGCGCCCGGGATAGCGATGGAAGCAGAATCGCCACCAGCAGCGCAATAATCGCCACCACGACGAGGACTTCAATCAACGTGAATCCATTCGACCGTCGGTTCATTGATGCAGCTCCGTCTTGAAATGATGGCACCTGCCTCTCGGGACTCTTCGGGCGGAGTCCCTCTTCCGACTGATACCTATGCTATCGGGCGACGATCAGCCGGTTCAAGGGCAAAAGGCCCCGGAGTTTTGTCTTTTATGGAAAAAGGTTTGTACTTTCGGGTCGCTCAGGACTGGACCGCCCGACGGTAGGCGCCCGGGGTCTGCCTGAGCATCGTCCGAAACACCCGGGTCATGTACTGGACGGTCTTGAAGCCCGCCCGATCCGCGACTTGTTTGATCGGGAGCTTATTGTCAGCCAGCATCTGTTGAGCCCGGGCAATCCGCGTCCGTTGAATCTCCTGCCCCACTGTGCGCCCCAATGCCTGCTTGAATCGACGCTCCAGCGCCGATCGTGAAATATGTGCATGTCGGGTAATGTCCCCGATGTAGATCTGCTCGCTGATATGCTCTCGAATGTATTGAATGGCCGCTGCAACATGCTTATCTTCGATCGCCAACACATCGGTGGAACGTCGGCAAATCACAGATCGAGGTTCGATGAGCACCTTTTCCGGCGGCGTTCGGCCATCAAGGAGTTCATCAAGGAGTGCGGCGGCGCGGTAGCCGATCTGCTCCGCATTGACGTCCACGCTGCTCATAGGCGGAATGGAGAGTGCGCACAGACACTCGTCGTTGGCCACTCCGAGCACCGCCACTTCATCGGGCACCGCGACCCCGATCATGCGGCACGCTTCGAGTACCTGCAGGCCGCGGTCATCGGTGCAAGCCATGACCGCCACCGGCTTGGGTAGACCTCGAATCCATCGTGCGATCAGGGCGAGTTCCTGCTTCCAGGAACCCAGTTCGCGCTGACCGTAAGAGGGCTCCGACACGGCGCAGACGTCGGCCCTGAAGCCTGCGGACTCGATACAGGCCCGGAAGGCATCGCATCGCCGGTCTCCGTCGGCGCTGTAGCGGCGTCGGTAACCGCAGAAACCGAAATGCCGAAACCCGCGACTGAGCAGGTGTTCAGAAGCGATTCGCGCGATAGCCTCATTGTCCACTCCGACATAGGGAAAGGGAAGACCGGCCAACCGGCCGCGAAGATTGACGATCGGTACTTTAAGCTTGGCGATTGCGGCGGCCATCCGCCGGTCAGTAATCCGGGCAAGGATGCCGTCGCCCTGCCACCCGCGGAGCCAAGAATAGGACATGTCGCCCAGACCGT
>DAOOIV010000085.1 GCA_035384605.1 Phycisphaerae bacterium | reverse complement strand
CCTGAACACGAACCAACAGCATACCTCTCGGAGGCTTGCTAGATGATTATCAGCTATCAGCCACCGGTGACAGAAGTGGCAACCATGGTGACATGCCAGGAACCCCCGCTACTGCTCCACGGCTGATCGCTCTTCGGTTTTCTTCGGTTCCCGTGGCGGCCAGGTGAATCGGGCGGCGCACTCAGCAGCCCCGGACAACCCCTTCGCGAAACGATGCAGAAGCCCTATGGACACGAACGCGACAATTCCTCCGACAATCGGAATTGCAGCGGAGAGGTTCAGTCGAGCGCCGGCCGCCACTCCGCCAATCGACAGAAGAAGACTGACGAGCTGGAGTAGTGCATATGCCACGAAGCCCACGACTGTCAGGGCAGCGAGAATTCTAAGCGACCGGTCGGGCAGCCGCTTGCCCAGGTGAGCAAGGTAAGACATCAGAAGAAGGCCATTCACGCAGTAAAGTGGCGTGAAAGACCACTCGGGGTCATGTCCACCTATGTGGCCTGCACGACGCAGCAGGAAATCAGCCAAGACGGCCAGGACGCAGATACTGCCGAAGCCGTAACGCAAGGCACGCCTCAACCATGGGTCCCCCGAAGAAAAGGGTGATCGCGGTTCCGGCGTTGTCAGGAGCCAAACACCCACGGATGGCGCCAGCAGCCATCCGAAAAGGAGGAGCGCAACGCCGATCGAGACCGGCAGACTTGCCATGCTGGAGTTCGGGTCTGCTGTCTCCTGCTGCTCTTGGTCAAAACCGAGCAGAGATGTAATCACGATGGCACACAGCAAAATGAGAAAGACAAGCACGGTGCCGGACAGCCACCACCATACGATCTTCGACCCCAAGGATAACCGGCGCATCCAGCCCGCATCTGCATAATGCAGGAGATCCCCAAGGATGGCGTCACGGACCTTCGTTCCGCACTCCGGGCAAGTACCATCGTACCTGAGCGTGCGCAAGTCGTAGTCGCACTCCAGGCATGAGATATCCTGATCGATGCGTCCATCGGCATCAAGCCTGATCGAATGAACTTGCCGGACGGTCCCGGACATCATGAAGCCCCTGTCTTGTACTGAGTCCCCGGGCAGGGTCCGCCTGAACCGCCAGACTCTGGACGTTTACGGGGGTGATGGTACACTCCCGATCAGAGATTAGCAACAGCCATAAAACGGAGTTGCCTCATGCCGAACATCATCGCCTGCCGGCTGGCCAGTTACGGGAACTATCAGGATCGCGCGTGGACGCACCTGCCGGAGATCGGCATTCGGAACGTCGAGATACCCGCCCCGTCGCCGGAAGAGCTGCCGGCCGTGAAGAGGCGGCTGGCTGACCACGACCTGACGGCCACCTCGCTGCAGGGCAAGGCGGATATCAAGGAGCCGAACGCGGCCGAGGTGCTCAAGCCTCAGTTTGAGGCCTGCGCCGCCCTGGGAGCGAAAGTCTTGTTTCTGAGCCTCAAAGCGGGCGAGACGGACAGATCCGTGGTGTGGCAGCGGATGCGCGCGATCGGCGATCTGGCCCGGTCTTTCGGCGTGACCGTGGGCGTCGAGACGCACCCTGACCTGGTGACCAACGGCGATGTGGGTCTGGAGACGATGAAGGCCGTCAACCATCCGAACGTGCGGATCAACTTCGATACGGCTAACATCTATTTCTACAACCGGAATCGGACGGCCGTAGGCGAACTGATCAAAGTCATCGACTACGTGGCCTCGGTTCACCTCAAGGACACGCCGGGCGGGTTCGAAGAGTGGACCTTCCCGGTTCTCGGGACGGGCGTGGTCGATTTCCCGGTCATCTTCAAGATGCTCGGCGATCGGGGCTTCAAGGGTCCCTACACCATGGAGCTTGAGGGCACACAGGGCGTGGACCGGAACGAGGCCGAGCAACTCGAATACATTGCCGACTCGGCCGCCTACCTGCGGAGAATCGGGGTGCTCACCTGAGTCTCTAAGTGGTGCCGACGCCCCCGTCGGCACGTGTTTAGCGCGCAAGACAGCGGGTCAGGCACTATTTGCCATCTTCTTCCTGCCGCCGAGTCCCCGCATGACTGAGCCAACCACTCCAGATTGCACGGCGAACCGCATTTGGGCAAAAAGAGCCAGACCCCAGCACGCTAAACACCTACCCCCGTCAGCACGGATTCCCGCCAAGGTCCTCATCCGCCATGCGGCACGTTCGGCAGCAGTCCTGTGATCGACCGGCCTTGGCCGCCTGGGCCGGTGAGGGCACCGGCCCCACTGTGGTGCCGACGCCCCCGTCGGCACTCTCCGACAGAAAGAGTGGACGCAAAGGGAGAGAAGAGAATAGTAACACACGAAGTCTCACAGAATCGCCACGATGGGCCGTTGTCGGTCGGGGATTTCAAATCACAAATCTGAGATTTCAGATTCACAGAAGCGCCACAGGTGACCTGTTATCAATGGTCCAGGCGGATCCAGCCTTGACGGTCTTCCATCGTACCGAGCGGATCGGATACCAGGTCGTTCGTCGCCGCCTGCCGCAGTACACCCCGCCTGTAGCCTTCGGCGAGTTGCCAGGCCTGCTCGCGGAGTCCGCGTAGAGGGTCTTCGCCCAGCGGCGGCAGCTCATCGTTTAGATGTGAGAACATGTAGTACCTGATGAGCAGCGAGTCGTCGACCGGATCACGCCAGAGTTCGACGACGCGAGCCTCCTGCGGCGGGTCGAGCGTGCTGCACGTCTCTATCTCGATGTAGCCGCCTCGGTCGGCCACGCGGTTGCGATGCAAGTGCCCGGCCAGGTGAAGAATCACGTTGGGATGGTCGTTCAGCAAGGCACGGAATCGCTCCGGACCGAGAGCCGACCCATGCAGTACCTCCAGGGTGTGACTGGGATGATGCGAGGCAACGATGACCCGCTCGCCGCGTTCCGCGGCACTCGCCAGTTCGCGACGAAGGAACTCTGATTGCTCGTCCGAGATGCAGCCGGCCTCATAAATGCCCGTCGGCAGCGGCGCAGGTTGATCACTGGTGTTCAATCCGATCAGCCTTAGCCCCGGGGCCGGCGAAATGCTGTAGTATCCCCTGCCGTCCGCAGTCTCGAAGCCATGCCCGGCGGGTTCGGAGTCACTGCCGAACATTGCACCAATAAACTCGTTCCGGTTGAAATAGGCTCGATCCGGGTTTGGAGCCACGAACACGGGCGGCTCGAACAATCGCGGCGGGCCGGGCTCGGCCGGCGTGACGTTGCCATGAGCCAGCCGGCCCGTGGGATCAAATACGGTCGGCAAAAGGAGACCGGGGCGATCGAAGAACGGCAATGGTGCGACCCTGCGCCCGCCGGGAAGAGAAACAATCGGCAAGAGACCCGTGGCAAATCGGTCGTGATTACCGATCAGGCAATACCAGGGTATCGAGGGCAGGTTCCCGTGCACACCGGATCGGTAGAGGCCCTCCGGTCGGAACGTCGCGTACGGGTCCAAAACCGTCGGCGGGCGACTCTCGACGGGGCGATCATCGGGCCCGGACAGAGGATTCACCTCGCGGCCGTCCATCACATCGAGGAACCATCTCAATTCGTTCGACTGGGCATTGTCGCAGGCGTCGCCTGTGTGAATGAGGAAATCCACGGTCGTGCCGGATGCGTGGATGCGGTTTGCGGTCCGCACGATGCCATCAAGGATTTGTGTCGAATAGCTTTCCCAAGGTCGCCATGCGCTGAGCGTAAACTCGTGAGCCCCGGGAAAGCGAGCGGGGGAAAGCGGGTCGACCACATGAGTGTCGGTGACGTGCACGAGCCGAGCCACCAGCACCAGTCCGGCGGTCTGATCGCCGTCCGGACTGTCTTGGGAAGGCAACAACAGCGGGTTGTCCGTTCCGCACGAAGTACCGACCAAAGGGGCTGAGAGCAACAAGACCAGAGCCAGTTTCAGGTACTTCACGGATACTATGTTAGGCGCATGGCCGTGCCCCTACCACCCCGTCGCCGGTCCAAAGTAGAATGCGCCAAGTCCCGTGGGGAAAGCATGCTGGAATGGAGTTCCTTGATCGTGCCGACATACATAGACACAGCGAACTATCGAACGGCTTGGCCGTGGTCTCGTGTTATTCCGGCTTTCTGCGCGGCGTTGATCTTGTCGGCGACCGGATGCTGTCCGACCGGAAAGCAGATGGAGCCGCCAGAACCTGCTGGTTTGCCGATTCCGAGCGAAGTGCGCGATCCGCAGTACAGGATCATCGGCTGGTCGGTCGAGGACCGGCCCATTGAATGCCGTATTCTCGGCGACGGACCGGACGTCACGCTGTTCATCGGCACGATCCACGGCAACGAGCCATCGGGCACTCCGCTGATTCGCCGCCTGGCGGATTACCTCGCCGAACGGCTTGATCTTCTGGACGGGCGGCAGGTCATTCTGATCCCCGCGCTCAACCCCGACGGCATGGTTCGGCACAGTCGATTCAACGCTCGCAACGTGGATCTCAACCGCAATTTCCCCGTCGGCAACTGGAAGCCCGACCGGCACTCGGGGCAGCATCCGCTGTCGGAGCCGGAATCCCAGATTCTTCACGACCTGCTGCACATACACCAACCCTGCCGCGTCATTACCATCCATGAGACCCTGGCGTGCATCGACTATGACGGACCGGGAGAAGCGCTGGCGAGAGCGATGGCTGCTTGCTCGGATTTACCGGTCCGGCGTCTCGGCGGGTTGCCGGGTTCGCTGGGGTCTTACGTGGGGATGATCCTGCACCGGCCCATCATCACCATCGAACTGCGTCGTTTTGCCCACCGTCTGCCCGAAGCGGAACTCTGGAATCGCTACCGCGACATGCTCCTGGCGGCGATTACCTTCGAAGACAACAGGACAGCGACCGCGGGCGACGTGTTCTGGATGCGCTGGTAGCAGCTCACGCGGCCGGTCGGCTTTCCGGAAGCTGATTGACCCCCTTACCAGCGCAAAACGGGAACGGTATTCGGGCGTCCGTGTTGATCAATGCCCTCATCGCTACCCCACCTCGAAAACGAGATAGCGCACCCGGCCGGATCGGAGTTCTCAGTTGTCAGTCCGGAGTAGAGCCGCCGATGCGATTCTTCGACTGATCACTGACAACTGAACACTGACAACTACTTACTTGGCAATCTGCTTCCTCAGCCAATCGAGGCTCTGCTCGACCTTGCCGGGGGCGGCCTCGCATTCGATGCTCAGCACGCCGCTCCACTTCGTGCTCTTGAGCAACTCGATGCAGCCGGCGATATTATCGGCGTTGACGCCCTCGCCAATGGCGACCACCGACGTCGAGATGCCCGTCTCCTCGCCGCGAACAGCCTTTGCCAGCGATTCGCTCACGTCCTTGATGTGGCAGTGCGAGACCTTGTGGCGGAACCGCTTGAGGAAAGCCACGGGGTCGTTGCCCGCGATAAAGTTGTTGCCGGTGTCGAAGTTCATTCGCAAAAGCGGCGTGTCAAACTCGGTGAACAGCCGCTCCATGAAGTCGGCGTTGTTGGTATAGGGGCCGTGCGGCTCGACGTTGACGATGACCTCGTGGCTTTCGGCCCATTGGAGCACGATCCTGTAATAGTGCTTCATCAGGTCAAACACTTCGTCGTCGGACAAGCCCTGCGGCTTGGTCGCGCCGTCGGTGGTGTCGACGAATTGGGCCCCTAGCGACCGCGCGAACTTGATCGCTTCGATGGTGTAAGGAATGCCGCGATACAACCCCTCGGGCAAGGAAACGGGGTAGGCGGCATCGATCTGCGAAACCTTCAGGCCCATCGAGTCGACGTACTTTTTGAGCCGCAGCGGATCCGTGTGCAGCGGAATGTGCGGGTTGTAACCCAGGGCCTGGACGAAATAGTCGCCCCAAATGCTGCCGAACTCGATGTACTTCATCCCGTGCTTCTTGGCAAACTCGCACGGAACCGTATACGGGGCATCCTGGTGTCGCCAGTTATCAACGTGCATTCCCAATTCGATCATGATCTATTCCTCCGAGCACCGCCGTATGCTCCCTCGTGATCCCGGCAGGCGGCATTCCTGAAACTCGCCATCCCGCTCGGCCCGGAATCCTCTCCGGACCTCCTCTCTCTGTGGAATCCGTTCCGCTCAGCCCGGAATCCCTTCCCAACCGCCCCCCTGGCCGCTCGGCCCGGAATCCCTTCCGGGCCGCCTCTGGTGGCGGAATCCTTTCCGCATTCGGTGAGAATGAGGATAGGAATCCGCGGCCCAGAAGGCCCCGGAACGGATTCCGGGGCCGGCAGTCTGAGATCTCAGATCTGCAATCTCAAGCCTGGAATCTCGGATCTCAAATCTGAAAGCTCGAATCTGACATCCGCAATTCTCAACTCGCAATTCTCAATTGCCCGGTGTTGCGGCACGCAACGTCGGAGGCAATTCAGCTCTTGAAGCCGCTCAGGTCGAACTCCAACTTCTCGTTGGCCTTGATCATCTCGTCCCAGGTTACGACCTGGCCGGCCTTTTCTCCCGCCATGCGGCCGAGAACGCAGGTCAGGTTGCTGCGAACCGATGGGGCCACGGTCGGGTTTGCGTAGTTGCCCTCGGTGACGAATTGGTGGAATTCCTTGATGTTGACCACGGCCCCTTCCTGGTAGAGGCCCTTGAACTCCCCGCCCTTATAAGGGGTTTTGCCTCTGATCCAGACATGGCTGTAGTAGTCGGTATCCACCACGCCGTCCTTGCCGTAGATACGGCAGTGAATCGAATCGGGTACCCCGGGAACGCACTGCACCGACATGAAGTTGAGCAGAACGTCGTCCGGGAACCAGAAGGTCACCGAGTAGCAATCCTTGATGTTGCCGTAGGTCCGCAGGCCTTTGCTGGCGGCCGCTCCGACCGCCTTGACCGGGTCGGCGTTGATGAACCATGTGGCCACGTCAAGCGTGTGGATGTTCTGTTCGACGATGTAATCGCCCGACAGGGCTTTCTCGCAATACCAGAGGCGCAGTCGGTCTTGCTTGTCTTTGGGAGCCGGCATGACCCCGCCGGCCCAGGGGTAGCGGGCCTCGCCGCAGACGAGCTTTCCGATGACGCCGTCGTGTACCTGCTGAGCGGCCTCGCGGTAAAACTCGTTGGCTCGCGTCTGGAAGTCGACCAGGAAGACGAGCTTCTTGGCCGTGGCTTTCTTGCCGGACTCGCCGATCGACAGGCAGCCCGGCACGTCGACGGCGATCGGCTTGGCGATGAACACGTGCTTGCCGGCGTCGACCGCGTCGGCCGCCTGCTCGGGATGGAAATACGGCGGCGTCTCGATGACCACCGCGTCGAGCTTGCCTTCGAGAAGTTTCTTGTATCCCGACAGGCCCGCGTGACGCCTTCCCGGGTCGATGCCGAACTTCTCGCCCAACGCGTCGACGCGATCCTGATAGTAATCGGCGCAGGCGACGAGCTTGTACCCGCCGTGTTTGGCAAACAGGTCGGCGATCCATCCGCCACGGCCGCCGCAACCGATCAGGCCCAGCTCGATCTTCGAGTTGGTTTCCGCTCCTCGCACCAGCGAGGGGCTCACGACGGTGAACGCCGTCGCGGCCGTTCCTGCCAGGAAGCCGCGCCGTCCCATTCTGGTCATCTCGATATGCTCGGACATGATTCGCCTCCAATCGCTCGGCAACGTGAATTTCGCTCATCACCCACTAGGACCGGGCATTCTAACCGGGGGCCATGGAGAGGCCAAGGGGGCAGGCGAATGATGAATGAGGAATTGCGGAATGATGAATGGAAAACGCGGTCGGGCTTTGCCCAACGTTTGCCTCAGGGCGCGATTCGCTGAGCGCGATCCTTGCTCAAGTTGCCTTTCATCGATATCCTTCCGTCGGAACCCCAGGTCGCAGGAGCAACATACATGAACCGATCTTCTTCCGCATTCCGGTGGTCCCTGACCTTGTCGGCCGTGCTGTTCTCAAGCACCACTGCCTTGTCCGCTGAAACAAGCACGGCGCAATGCGGCCGGTACCGCGTGCTCACCGCCAATGCCCACAAGGCCCCGCCGTTTGAGGTCGTCGATATCTGTGTGGCCGAGAAGCCGCAGTCTGGGCCATGTTTGTGGCAGATCGATATCCACGCAAAAGACGGGGCGGACACCCCGCCGCTGATGCAGCTTCGAGCAGTCACCTCGGAGAACCCGCTGTCGGAGCCGAGCAAGCCGCCGGTGTTTGACAAGTACATCCTCCGCGTTCCGGCGATCGACGAAACGATTGAGTACCGCAACGTCCACACCGGCAAGGCCCTGCTGCCAAGCTGGGGCGACTTCGCTCGCCACTTCATCCCCCACGCGGCGCGGGGAACCGGTCGTCAGCGAGGGCTGCCCAACACGTGCGAGTACCTCGGCCATGTGCTAAGCCTTCGCAGCGTCTCGAAGAAGGATCTGCCCGCGTGGGAGAAGGTGACGGTGCTCAATCTCGATCCTGAGCTGCTCATCGGCACGGGCCGTACCTTCAAGGACAAGGAAGGCCATCGCCTGCCGCAGCACCCCGAGCGTCGAGACTACACGTACATCCCATGGACCCAGGAAGACTACGTCGCCATGATCGAGGCCGGCCACAACTATTTCGCGCTCGTGCCGGGGATTTTGGAATGGCTCCGTGCGCAGCCGGTCTTCTACCGGGCCGAAGCAAGCATTCAGTACCCGACGGACTTATACCGCAGCAACATGCTGGGCCCGGCCATGTTCATCGACGAGCCGACCTGCATCATGACCGGGGACAAGGAGGTCATCAACCTGCTGCACTTCGCCACCGACGCGACCGCCCTGATCACCAAGCGAGTGCGGGCTGAGGCGGAACAGGTGATGTACCACTACGAATCGACCCTGCGTAAGGGGGTCAATTTCGGGGACATGCGACTTAGCCAGCCTGATTTCGCCTCATGGGAGACGCGCTACGAAACCGCTTTCTATCAGCTTGCCGGGGGTACGGCCGGGATCGTCCATGAGGGACGCTACCAGCTTGGAGAGTTCAATGATAACCTGAAGGCCTCGACGGGCATCGACCGCCCGATGACCGCGGAGCAGATGTACCGATACTACTATGCGTTCCTGCGCGGAGCCGCACGGCATTTCAACAAGGACTGGGGCACGAGCATCTACGGCCAGGCGGACCCGAAGATCAGTCCCCTGGCCATCGAAATGGCTTACGACATGGGGGCCCGGTACATCTGGTACTGGACCAGCGACCACGACCATCACATGCCCTTCCCGGAACAGCTCGATCTGACCCGCTCGCTGAAAAAGCACATGGCCGCCAAACCGCGCCCGTCAATCCGGACCGCCCGGCCGACACTCGACAAGGCGATCGTCGTCCCGTACGGCTACGTCATTGCCCTCGAATCGCCCACCAACCGCAAAAACGCCTGGGATCTGTGGTGGGTTCGCGAGATGGACGCCGACGGCAAGAACGAGGCCTCGCAGCGCTACTACCGGCTCCGAAGGGCGGTCCTGGAAGAGGTTTTCAAGTCTCTCGATGCCAACGAGGAATTCGATATCATCCACGACGACGGCGGCGAGATCACCGGTTACCGTCAGCTCGTCCGGCTCAAAGCGGAGTAGCAGCGGAAGAACCGCCGAGACAACAAGCAGATCCTATGCCCTCGGCTTGAGTCGCCAGGTAAAGGACAGCAGGACAACGCCGATGGCGGTACAGAGCAGAATAGCTGCCATGACCGCCATCCAGGCGGTTTCCTGGCCGTAGACCGGTTTGAGGTGATACAGGATCCATCCGAAGCCTTTGGCCTGCGTTGCCTTGCCGAAGTAACCCATCAAGCCAATGAAGCCCGCGGCCGTGCCGATGGCCTTTTTTGAGGTCAAATCCAGCGCCTGGATCACGATCAGATTGATCACCGGGTAAATGAGGAAGCCGATAAGCGTGAGCATGGCCATGTCCAGCCAGAGATAGCCCGCCGGCGTGAACATGATGACGGTGAAGGCCACAATGATGGGGGCCAGACACAGGACGGCCACCATGCCGCGCCGACCCTTGAGAAGGTCCGAAACCCAGCCGAGGATAATCGTCGACGGAATGCCCCCGAATTCGAGGAACATGGTGCCGACACCGCCTCCGATCTCGGTGGCCCCTTTGATCTCGCGGAGATACTTCGGCCCCCAATCAAGCATGCTGTAGCGCGTCACGTAGGCGAAGAAGTTGGCCGCCGCCAGAATCCAGATGTACTTGTTCGTGAACACCATGTCGACGAGCAGCTCGCGGGTGGTCAGTTCCCGTTCGGCATCAAGCCCCGGGCGGGCCCCGTTGGGATAGTCCTGCCGGTACTCCTCGATCGGCGGCAGCCCAACCGATTGCGGCGTGTCACACAGTCGAAAGAGGACATAGAGACCTCCGATCGTGGCCAAGACCCCCGGAATGAAGAACGCAAACTGCCAGCCACCGCAGTAATGGAGCGCGTAGCCGGCAATGACCCCGGCGACTCCGCCACCAACATTGTGAGCGGTGTTCCAGATGCTGAAGGTCAGGCCGCGTTCCTTCTCGCTGAACCAGTGGCCCATGCTTCGACCGCACGGCGGCCAGCCCATGCCTTGAAAAAGTCCGTTAGTCGCCCAGAGGAACAAATGGACCGGGTAGCTGGCAACACTGCCAAAGGCGAAGTTGCAGAAAGCCGTCAGAAGAAGCCCCACGCCCATGAATACCCGCGGGTTGCTGCGGTCGGAGAGAGCACCCATCACGAACTTACCAAGCCCATAGGCGATCGCATTGATCGCCAGGAGGCTGCCCAACATCGAGTCGTCGTAGCCAAGGGCCGTCTCCATGTCCTTGGTGACCACGTTGATGTTGTTTCGCACCAGGTAATACGTCGCATAGCCGATGTACGTGGCTTCCATGACCCGCCAGCGGTAATAGGGGTACACTCGGCGCACCTGGTCGTCCGGCAGTCGCGGAATGTGCGGGGCGGGAGCAAAGAATCGTCGCCAGATTGAAATGATCATGCGCGCACACCTGTCTCAACCGGAAGGCGCCGATCCGCCCCGGCAGGGCTGGACCGACCGACCTGCCGGCGATACTGCTGGATTTCGGCCGCCTGCCGGGCCGCGTCCCAGCCGAGTGTCTCGGCCATCCAGCGAACCACCTGGTCGGCGATACCCTCGGCCTGACGCCGGTAGTAATGCCAGCCGGCCCGCCGGATCATGACGTCGTCAAGATGAATCGCCCATTCGCGGCGGCAGTAATGCTCGACCGCGCGGGCGGACACGGGTGGTGGCACGATCCCGCTGAGGTTCTCGACTTCCAGCGGCTCCAGAAGCGGCGTCGCAGCGGTGTTGCAGGGTACACGACCGCGCCCGAGGTACCTGACGATCTGATCCACCGTCTGCTCGGCCATCAGCCGATAGGTTGTCAATTTGCCACCGGCGACATTGTACCAGCCCGGCTCGGACATGCGAATTTCATGCGAGCGGGAGATATCCGAGGGTCGGCCGTTCGGATCGGCGATCAGCGGCCTCAGACCGGCCCACGTGCTGACAATATCCTCAGTGGTCAGCGATGCTCGCGGAAACGCCTCATTAACCACGCCAAGCACGTAGCTGACATCGTCCGGATCAGCGAAAACCTCGTCGAGCGAGCCATCGTAGTCTGTGTCGGTCGTGCCCAGAATCACCCGCTCGCCCCAGGGGATGGCAAACAGGATCCGCTTGCCCTCGGTCATAACGACGGCATCGGGAATGGGCAGGCGGAACCGCTCCACCACCAGGTGAATCCCCTTGGTCAGCCGCAACGGGATGGTGCTCTGCTTGAACTGGCCCCCCCACGGGCCTGTGGCGTTGACCACGCAGCGGCTGATGATGCTGACTTCGTCGCCGCTGACGCGATCTTCGAGCCGGCAATGCCACTTGCCGGATTCATGCCTGGCCGTTTCCAGCTTGCAGTAGTTGAGGACCTTCGCGCCGGCCTTGGCGGCCGATCGCAATGTGTCGATGGTCAACCGAGCGTCGTTCGTGAGCCCGTCGAAGTAGCGGACCGCGCCGGTCAGGTTGCGATCATTGACGCCCGGGAGATAGTCAACAACTTGCCCGGGTTTCATGCTGCTTGAATTACCGAAGTTACGCCCGCCGCAAAGCCAGTCGTAGATCCGCACGCCGATCCGCAGCTTCCACAGGGCCCACGGTGCCCACGGCATTCCCCGATACGTCGGCAGCACGAAGGCCAACGGCTGGCAGATGTGGGGGGCAAGGGCATGCACGATGCGCTTTTCGATGCTCGCTTCGCGCACCAGGCCGATCCGCCCCTGGGCCAGGTAGCGCAACCCGCCGTGAAGCAGTCGGCTGGACCGGCTGGAGGTACCGAAGGCGAAATCGTGTTGCTCGACCAGCCCGACGCGCAGGCCGCGCATGGCCGCGTCGCGGGCGATGCCGGTTCCCACGATGCCGCCGCCGACAACCAGTACGTCCAGCGGCTCGCTCACCAATTCACTGACAGTCTTCACCCGTTCTTCGCTCATCATCTCGCTCATTTATCCTTCTTGCCCCTGTGTACCTCGACCGGCAATTCTCGCGTGTCCGCTGGCCCCAGAATCCTTTCTGGGGCCTTCCGCACGGGGCGGCCCGGAAAGGATTCCGGGCCGAGCGGATTCCGGGCCGAGCGGATTCCGGGCCGAGCGGATTCCGGGCCGGGCGATCCTCTCCCCAGTTCGTCGCTCATGGTCTCGCTCGTTTATCCTTCTTGCCCCCGTGTGCCGCGGACAGCAATTCCCCCAGTTCCCTGAGGCTCGGAACCACCAGGTCCGGCCGTTCGGAACAGGCCGTGACATCAGTCTCTGTTGCCTCACCCGTTAGAACCAGTATGCCCAACGCGCCCGCGCGATGGGCCATCACCATATCCGTATAGAGCCGGTCGCCGACCATCGCCAGTTGCGACGGCTGCAGCGAGTGCCGAGCCAGGATACCGGTGAGCATCGCCGGATCGGGCTTGCCCAGAACAGCCAGCGGCTTAACGCCTGTCGCCGCGGTCAGACACGCACACACCGCCCCACAATCCACCAGCACGGTCGGCTGATCCGTCGGGCACACGCGGTCCGGATGCGTGGCGATGAACGGCTTGCCCTGCTTGATCCACCACGCCGCCTTGCACAACCTGCGGTAAGCCAGACCGGTATCGATGCTCACGATCACCGCGTCAGGCTGGTCATCCGCATCGAGCACCTGATAACCCGCATCTGCGAACTCCCGCTGAAGACTGGGCGTTCCGAGAACAAAGACTCGACGCACATCCGGCAGGTGGTTGCGCAGGTAGTCAGTCGTACACAAAGACGAGGTGTAGATTTGGTCGGCCCCAGCGTCGATGCCCATCTCGCGCAGATGGGCAACGTAATCGCTCACACTTCGCGAGGCATTGTTGGTCAGGAAGGTGTGACCGATCCCCAGATCGCCCAGCCTAGCCAGAAAAGCCGGCGTGAAATCGAACAACGTGCCGCCCTTGTAGATGGTGCCATCCATGTCCAGGGCCAGGTGTCGAATGGTCTGAAGGTTCGCCTTGGACAACGCGCCATGTTTGCTCAGTAGTTCGCTCACGACTTCTCCACGTGCTCAATGGCAACCGCGTTCCAGCACAACACGAACAACAGGGCCGCGATAACCGCCGACGCCAGCAGGACCACGAACACCGGGCCCCATCCGGCCCTGTCGGCGATTCGCCCCAGTCCCCAACCGGAAAGCACCGTGCTCAGATAACCCAGCAGGCCGGTCAACCCGATGGCCGTCGCCGCCGCACGCCGGGATGCCAGGTTGGCTGCAATCACGCCGACCAGACATTGCGGACCATAGATGAAGAAACCCGCCGCACACAACAACGCACTGTACACCAACGGCGACTGCGAAGGCGATCGCCAGAACAACCACACGCACACGCCGCACAAACCCATCCAGACGGCACATGCACGGCCGGCTCGTCCCCGGAAGACCCTGTCGGTCATCCACCCGCTGAGCAGCATGCCCGCCACACCGGCCAATTCATACGCCGCCACGCTCCAGCCGGCCTTGCTCACGTGGATCCCTTTCATCTCCGAGAGCATGGTCGGGCCCCAATCGAGAAGCGCGTACCGCAGCGTGTACACGAAGAAATTGGCGAGGCTCACGACCCAGATCATCGGGTTAAGCAACACCCGGTGAATGACGAATTCGCGAAAGGCCATGGCGTCGCTATCCGCGATGACATTTTGCCCAAAGCCGCCCTCGTGCATGTCCCAGTATGCCTCGATGGAAGGCAGACCGAGCGACTGCGGCGAGTCGCGCAGCCGATCGACGAGGAAAACCGCCCCTGCCACCGCGACCACCGCCGGAACCAGGAAGCACAACCGCCAGTCGTGAGTGACCAGCAGGCTGCAGAGCCCAAGGGCCGCGGCCGCTCCGATCGAATGCGACGTGTTCCACAAAGCGAACTTCGTGCCCCGTTCGGCGGGCGAGAACCATTGCGTGAGGCTCCGCGCACAGGGCGGAAAGCCCATGCCCTGAAACCACCCGTTCATCACCCAGAAGACACCGAAGGTCAGAGCCACTCCAGTGAACCCGCAGAAAATGTTCATCATCGCCGAGAGCAGCAGCCCCAGAGCCATGAACCATCGAGGGTTTGTCCGATCACCCAGAAATCCGTTGGCGAATTTGGATACGCCGTAGAGGATGCCGTGCAGCGTCAGGAACAGGCCGAGATCGGCCTTGGTCGCGCCCATCGCTTCCTGCATGACCGGCATCGCGACGGGCAGGTTCTTGCGCACCAGATAAAAGACCGCGTAGCCAATCAGGCTCGCGTAGAGAACTCTCTGTCGCCAATAAGCGTATTGGCGCTCGACCTTGGCGGCGTCCCGAATGCGATCGATCTGGGGAGCAGGCCGCAACAGTGTTGTGATTTGCCTCAGCATCACCCGATCCCGCTATTCGTGTCCCAATTGCTCCCATGCCCCGCCTCGGGCGAAGAGCCGCTCCAAGCATTCAGGCAGAAGCCCCGTCAGAGTCGCCAGATCCAGCACGGTAAACCTACGGCGTATTTGCTGTGCCGCAAGATAGCTGCGCCGCAACCGCGGCAGGTCGATGCCGATTGCCTCCGGCCGGCACGGGGCCCCCGCCTGCTGCAACATTCGGCACAAGACCCGAGAAGGAATCAGTTGATCGCGCAGTCGCTCTCGCAGGTCCGGCCACACCTCCCGCAATCGCTGTAGTAGCGCCAGCAACTGTTTTCGATCAGGATGCTTGGCCTCGACTTCCCGGAGCGAAACATCCCGCAACTCGGGCAGCGTGTGCGTCTGCCTTACCTGCCGGCGAACCGACTCCAGGTCGGGTTGGCGGTCGCAAATCCGCTGCGGATCCATCAGTTGAAGCGGGTATCGAAGCAACTCCTCGTATAACATTGTCACCGCCAGCGTTCCTATGCCGACCTTGTGCCCATGCAGCGGGACTGTGCCTGCATGTCGATGGTGCTCCATATCCCAGAGGTGGCTGAACTGATGCTCGGCACCTGAGGCCGGGCGGCTGGACCGGCAATGCTGCATCGCGAGGCCGGTCATCAGCAGGCCCTCCAACAACCCTCGGATCGCGATACGATTCCCCTTTTGAATCGCCTCCGGGTTCATGAGCCACTGGCGAAGGCATCTTTGCACGAGATCCCACGCCCCAGGCTCGATGGCCTCAATACCCAATGCATCGGCCAGAATCCAATCCGCCCCGGCCGTGGTCTTCGCCGCAAGATCCGCGTAGCCGGCCGCATTCAGCTCGCCGGGCGCCTCGGATACGATGTCCAGATCTGCGATCACTGCTCGCGGAGCTGGACAGAAGAATGTCTCCTTCAAGCCGTGTCGGGTAATCGACGCTCCCGACGCCGTGAATCCGTCCATCGAGGCGGCGGTCGCCACAACCATGTACGGCCTGCCGCAGAGATGGGCCGCCAGCTTGACCAGATCGTTGATTGTGCCCGAACCGACCGCAATCGGCACCGCACCGCCGCCGTTCAGGAAGCTCTGTAGTCGCTCCACGTGACGATAATCGGCGTGCAAATCCGGGTCTTCGAAGACGACGGGCTCCGTTACAGGCAGACCGGCTTGACGACACAAACCCAACACGCGGTGTCCGGCCGCACGCAATGTGTTGCGGTCGGCGACGACTACCGCTGCTGACTCGGGAAACTGCCGGCGAAAGACCTCGGCCGTCAGAGCAATCACGCCTTCGCCAATCTGCACCTCGCGCGTATCCGAGGCCGTGCGGAGCGCACGTTCGACCCGCTCGGCAAATCGCTCTTCACAAGCAACCTGTGCTCGCTGCTCGCAGCTCATTTCTTGCTCCGTTTCTTGTGGTTGCGGACGGCCTCCAGTGCCGCCTCCGGGTCATCCGTGGCCAACGACTGGACGCCAAGCTGCAACAATCGCTCATACCCGGCCGCGTCACAGCCGCCCGGGCAGAAGACCTGGAACAGAATACGGCGTGCTTTGAGTTCCTCTCCGATTGCTCGCAGGAACGCAGCGGACGGCTGAAAGGTGTCCTCTGATGCCAGGTTACCTACCTTCACGTGGATCTGAAGCTGGGTCACACCGATGAAATCCGCCGCCTTGACTTCCTTCAGCCGCCGGCTCAGCCCGGCCTCGCTCCCGCCCATCCACAGCAGCGTCTGTGACCGAGGCAGCAATTCCTTCCACCGCCGGGTCTCCTCGTACTTCGTTGACGCCAAGATCACCTGCGATGCCACCCCTCGCTCAGAGACCATCTCAGCCAGGCGCTCGAGCGGCACCTCCTTGACGTCGAGATACAACCATCGCTCGGGGCGGCCCCTTATGGCATCCAGCACCTCCAGGATCCGAGGAATCGGTTGTCCTTGCGGACCAATTCGCAATTTGGACAGCTCCGACCAGGTCAGGTCTCTCGTTCCCTTGCCTTGGAACTCGGGTGGGAGATCGCTGACCAACCGATCGAGAGTGGCATCGTGGAATGCCACAACCACGCCGTCCTTGGTCGTCCGGACATCAGCTTCCGGCACTGTGCCGAGCCGCCACGCCAGTTCAAACGCCTGCATGGTGTTCTCAGGGGCCAGCTTTCCTGCACCGCGATGCGACTGGATGATGAACTCCGGTGGGCATGAGCCCGAAGTCTGGTTGATGCCGTCGCCAGGCAATGAACACCCGGTCGTCCATGCCAACAAAACCACGGCCGAAAAACCTCGCCCGACCAGACGACGGGCCCCACCACAGAAACTGGCTGCCATCTCGAAGCAATTCATGGGTCGACCCTCAACCGGACACCAGGCGCGCGCAAAAAAGCCCCTGCGAAAGCTCGAAGCTCGCAGGGGCCTTTCTCTTTATTCTCTGGCCCTCAATGCGATTAACGCTGGCGTGAACCCAGTGTTATGAGTAGTGTATCGGCTGGCGGTGCCCCTGTCAAGAATCGGAGCGAGGCCGCTGGGCCCAGAATCCGTTCGCCGCTGGCCCCAGAATCCATTCTGGGGCCTTTCGGTTCGAGGATTGCCGTTCTCATCGGCACTGAGCGGAACGAAACTCTGCAACGACAGAAGGCCCGGAAAGGATTCCGGGCCGAGCGGCCTCCTGTCAAGAGTCAGAGCAAGACCATGAAGAAGAACAACCGTTCAGACGACATCCGGCAATGGCTGACACGACCGATCATCCCCGTCGTCTCCCAGGCCAATGCCGACACGGCCCTGGTGGCCGAGGCCAGCCTCCTGTTCCTCCAGGGCTGCGAGCTGGCCGATCTGGCCGACATCCTCGGCTGGCTCAAAAAGGGACCTTTGGCCCACTTGCCCATCATGCTGCACATCGACTTGCTGGCCGGCCTGAGCAGTGACGACGCCGGCCTCCGGTACCTGGCCGGCCTCGGCCAGATCGACGGGATCATCACCGTCCGCCCCCACATGGTGGCCGCGGCCCGAAAGCAGGATCTGGCCTCCATCCTGCTGCTGTTCCTCCAGGACGGACGAGCGGTCGATCGCGGCTTGCACATCGTCGAGCAATCAGAACCCGACCTCATCGAACTCGTCCCCGGCGTGGCCGCCCTCGAGGTCCTCCCGCAATTCGCCAACGTCCCCATGCCGCGGATCGCCGGCGGCCTCATCCGCACTGCCGACCTGGCCCGCCGCCTCATAGACGCCGGGTGTGACGCAGTGAGCACGAGTACGGCCGACCTATGGCAACTCAACCGCTCAACGTCTTGAGAATGTGTACGAGAACCGCCGGCTGGTTCTTGGCTCGAACCGTCGCAGGGTCAGGGTTTGCTCGAAGGGCTCTGCGACACAGTGACGGCGTCCGGTTTGCCGTTGCGGCGCCTATTCATCTCCCTCTCTCAGCATGCGAATGTATAATACAGCGGGGCCGCAAGAGCGGGCTGCTCAGGCGCGGGACTGCGCACCTTTCGTGCTCGATGAGCCAAGGGCGGCATGAAAAGTTGCTCATCCGCACGACCGCGAGCGACCGTTGTGCGGCCGCGCCGCAGGATTGTGGTTCTCCTCGTTCAGGGAGCAAGACACGATGACATGCGAGCGTGCAAGAATCGTCCTGTGGGCCGTGGCGGCCGCCATGCTGATTGTCGGCCCGGTAACGGGTCAAATGAACGACGGCGCCGAAGCAGAAAGCGAGCAGGCGAAGTCGGCTCCGGCGGATGAGACATCCGGCGGGCAGGTGATCGAAGGTCTGGTCCTGAACTACTACGGAGGCGGCATCACCGGAGCACAAATCCGCGTTGAGGCCCTGAATGCCAAGCCGGGCGATCCGCCGATTGCGGAGGGCAAGTCCGGCAAGGGCGGCGAAATTCGCATCCGCCTGCCCAAGCGGATCGATGAAAACGTGCTCGTCCGCATCCGCATGGACGGTTATCAGGAGTTCGTCCAAGAGGTGGACCCGACCGATCCCGAGAATCCGCCGTTCGTGGATGCCGCCCTTCAGGGGGCCGGAACGATCAGCGGCGTCGTGCGGGCCAAGTCGAGCGGCAAGCCCGTTGCGAACGCGAAGGTTCTGGGGGCGAGCGGCGGCCGTGACACCTCCGCTCGGACCGACGCGAACGGCAAGTACACGCTCACGGGCATTGTACGCGGAAGGGCATACCTCAAGGTCATCGCCGACGGCTTCGCCACCTTTCAAACGATCCTGAACATCGACAGACAAGACTCTGTGCAGGACGTTGAGCTGGCGGCGGAACATCCTGTCGAGTTGCTTGTCATCACCGGCGACGGCGACCCGGCCGACAAGGTGCTGATCGAGGGCTGGATCGAATCGACCAAAAGCTCGATCGAAACCATAACAGATGCCCAAGGCCGGGCGACACTGAGGGGCATCGGGGAGAACGTCGAGGAAATCCGTCTGCGACTCAATGGAGATCGCTACGTCCGGATGTCCGGCTTTGACGAGCGAATCGATCTGGCCGCTTCGCAACCCGCGACCGAAACGAGGCCGGCAACGACCCGACCGAGCCGACACAAAATCATCGTGCGGATCGGCGCCAGAGTGCGAGGAAAGATCACCAATGACAAGAACGAGCCGCTTGCAGGCGTGCGAGTGACCGCCGGACGGAAAAACCTCGCTGACATGCCCGTGACCTGGACCGATCTGGATGGGGAATACGAACTACAAGGGCTGCCGGCGGGACTCATCACCATGACCTTCCAGCACCCCGACCATGCGCCGGACGTCCAGGAGATCTCGCTCAATGCAGGCCAAACCGGCACGCTCAATGCCAGGCTGACCACCGGAGGAACCGTCGCCGGCACGGTGGTTGGTCCGGATGACAAGCCCATCGAACAGGCATGGGTTGTCCTGGAGGAATGGAAAGGATACCAAACCATCGGCATGCGGGCCGTGACCGACGAGCAAGGCCGGTTCTCGTTCAAGAGCGTCCCGGAAGGCGATCTGATCTTCACGATCGTCAAATCCGGGTTCGGCGGACCGATACGCCAGACGATGGCTGCGGGCAAGACGGACTACCGGATTGTCCTGGAAGAGACAACACCGCCGGCAGTCACGGGCGGCCCAGGACCGCAGGAGGACAAGATTGGTGTGGGCCAGGCCGTCCCGGATTTCACGCTTGTGGGAGTCGATGGGACGAAGTACAAGCTTTCAGAGCTCAAAGGCAAGTATGTCTTCCTGGATTTCTGGGCGAGCTGGTGCGGGCCGTGTCAGAGAGAAATGCCGCACATCAAGGCCCTGCATGAGGCCATGAAAAACGAACCGAGCTTCATTCTCATCGGGGTGAGCCTGGACGGCAATGAGAAAGACTTCAAGGCGGCGGTCTCGAAGAGGAACATCGACTGGCCGCAGGTGTGGGGACCCGAGTCCGGGGCGGAGAAGACCTTTGAGATGCTTGAGGGCTTGGGCATTCCTTACACTTGTCTGATCGGCCCCGATGGGCGGATGCTGGCTCAGCACATCGTCGGCCCAGAAACCACGGAGCAGGTCAAGAAGCTTATCAGGAACTGATCGCTGGATCGCAAGCGGTCGAGACGCAGGCTCCACCGGCAGGCATCCTGCTCAGGGTCGGAACGGGACAACTGAGGGGAACGTGATCAGTCGCTCGCCGGGCCGGGAGAACCGCAACACGTTCCACCGTACACTTGCCGACGACATCGCTATGACCCGGACGGTTGCGAGACCGGGCTTGCGCCAGGCACGCCCCCGGGAAGTCCCTGCGGAGCGGTCGTCCGGGGCACCGCCGGACGGGGAGGAGCCGAACGCGTGCTTGGGCGAGCAGCCGCCGGCGAGGTGGCGGCTCGGAATCCGGCTGGACGGGTGACCGGACGGGCGGTCGCGGGACGAGTTGCCGGCCTGGATGCGGTTCCCCCTGCCGGGCGGGTGCTCGACCTCGTCGGTTGACTTGCCGTCGGGGCGGCGGGAGGCTCAGGAAGCGCCATAATCGAAGCCAGATCCATCGGCTGAACACCGATAATCGGGTACTTCCGCTTGACCTCTTCCATTGCCTCGGCCAATGGTCGGGATTGCATCACGGCCCGAATCTGGAACTTCGTGTGAGGGTCATCAAAGGGGCGACGTCCAGGAACCCGCTCGAGAACCTGTATGATGTGATAGCCGATGCCGCTCTCCACAACGTTGGAGATCTGTCCCGGCTCCAAAGCCCAGGCGGCGCTTATCAGCACCTCATTCAGCCGCATGTACCTGGGCAGCGTGCCCAACAGGCCACCCTTTGTACGAGTGTTGTCGTTGCTGAGCTTGACGGCTTCATCCCAGGTCTTCTTGCCGGACACGATTTCCTCTCGCAATCTCTCGAGAGCCTCTCGCGTGGCCTTCTTTTGCTCGGGGGTGGCCGTCAGAGGCGAAGCGAAAACGATGTGCCGCAATTTGACCCGTGTGTCGTCGTAGTAGTCGGGGTGCTCATCGTATATCTGCCGAAGATACTCGTCGTCCTTCACCCTCGCGGCACCGATTTTCGACAGCTTGCCTTGTCCCAGACGAATCCTGAGCTGCCTGAGGTACTCGTCCCAACTGACGCCGGATGATTGAAGGATCATCTTCATCTCTTCGGTGGTTTTCGCCTTGGCGATCTTGAGATCCTTGTCAATCTCCCGGTCAATATCCTCCTGCGTGACCAGATCCGGATGTTCATCCAGATAGACCAGGAACAGCTTGTTGGTCAGTGCCGTTCCAAGGGCCTTGTATGCGGATCCCCTGCGTCTCTCGGGAGGCGTAGTGCGGAGGATTTCCTCCACGTCAGCCTGCGTGACGACCGCTTTGTCGCCGATGCGAATCAGCACTCGCTCAGAGGCTGGTTGACTGGCTGGGGTTGTGGTCACGGGTGGTTTCTCAACCCCCCCCGCCTGCTCCGAGCAGCCTATCGGGGGCCACATCAGCAAGGCACTCAGGGCAAAGACTATGAGCTTTCCACTCGGCACGGAACCTGCTGCCATCACACATATCCTCCCAGCATGCCCGGCGGATTCAGCGTCGGGCGTGGCCGGCTATGGCCCCCTTGCGGAGGCCGCTCCTATCTGCCTATTTGTCGGTCACTCCCGGCGGTGGGGTGAGCCTCCGATTTTGGGCTCGGTCCCGGCCAGAAGCCGCCCAATGTTAGACCGATGACGATAAACCACCAAGGCGGCAATCACAATACCAAAGACCTGGAGCGGCCAAAGGACCGAGAACCCCCCCCATCGGTCGCGGTTCAATATCGCCAGCAAGGCAAAAATGACCGGGAAGGCAGTAACGGCCACAATCGAGGAAAGGGAGACATAGCGGCCGACCCACAAAACAACCGCCCACAGCGTCAAGGCCGCCAGACCTGCCAGGGTGTAGTACGGGTAGATTCCCAGCCCCACGCCCAGCGAGGTGGCTACGCCCTTGCCGCCTTTGAACTTGAGATAGACAGGAAACATATGTCCCAGGACGCAGGCCACCGCCGCCAGCACCCATAGTAAATACGGCAGGTAACCCGGGCCGGCCAGCCGGCTGTCGGCAGCGGCACCAAAAAGCAGCAACCGGCCCAAGGTTACAGGCAGGAAACCTTTAAGCCCATCAAGCACAAAGACCAAGATCCCATAAGGCCGTCCCAAGACCCGGCCCACGTTCGTGGCCCCGATGTTGCAGCTACCCTTGGTTCGAACGTCCACCCCTTTAAGCCGACCGACTAACAAGCCGAACGGAACCGCCCCGCAGAGGTAACTCAGCAGTATCAGCCCGGCCACAGGCCACCATCCACTCTCAATTACGTGCATCAACGCAGGTCTCCCGCACGTCCACGCCGCCGCTCTCGTCACAATGTAGGCACGCACCTCAGCGGTCGGTCACGCGTGAATTACGATCTCGCAACACTTCCTCGTAGAGCCTCATCACTTCGGTCGCATGGCGGGCCACTGTGAACTGCTCAACCGCAGCCGGCGCCGCCTGGGCACAGTGACGTCGATGGTCGGCGTCCGCCAGGCGGGCAATTCGATCGGCCAGCGCGGCCAAGTCCGTGGGACAATCGATCACATAACCCTCGCGGCCATCCGTGATGCGCTCAGCCGCGCCATTGTACCTGGTGGTGATGACCGGCAAACCCGCCGCCATCGCTTCGAGCACCACTCGGCTGCAGGGATCGTAATACGTCGGATGAACCAGGACATCGGCCGCATGAAAGAAGGCACTCACTCGTTGCGACGGACCGGCAAAGAAAACACGATCGGCCAGACCCGTTGCGGCGGCCCGCTCGACCAGGTTCTTCGGATTGTCCCGCCCCACAATGATCGCGAATACATTACCGAGCTCGCGAACCCGGCCGTCCGCCATCGCCTGGATCATCTTGTCCACGCCCTTAAGTCTAAAGTTGTGGGCGACCGCCAGCAGAACCAGGTCGTCGTCGGCCAGTCCGAACTGCCGGCGGATCTCGATGCGGTGTCTCCGTCGCTCGTGAGCCGGCGACGTATCCGGATCGACGCCGTTGAAGATCAGACGAATGCGTGCGGCATCGAAGCCGTAATGCCGTTTGAGCTGGTTGCTCACGTACTGCGAGATGGCGATCACCCATGGTGCCGGGCGACGGGTCAACAGGCGTTTTTCCAGTCCGGCCAGCAGCCGGTACTTGAGATCCGCGCGCTGGCCCACCCACTTGAGCCCGCGCTTGACCGCCGAAGGCCTCAGCGCCAGATTCCGAGACAGCATTTCCGGAACGGTGCCCCCACGGGGCTGGTATACGTCGGCGAACGGACAAGGGGCGATGGCATGAACGATATCGAATTGATGCGTGCGAAAATACTTCGCCGCCCCGCGCACAAACCGCCAGGTTCGGGCCGCCCGCCAGCCTGCGCCGACCTTGATCGGGACGATGCTCATCGCCGGCGTGGAAGGGACATCGGTCATCGTTACAACGGTGACGTTGCAGCCTATGCTCCCGAGATGACGCGCGAACTGAACGGTCGAGGTCTCAGCGCCGCCCCGCCAGGCCTCAATTCGTTCTATGACCAGCGCCACGTTCATCGACCTGGCCCACTGCTTTCAGCCGCGACGACTTTGCGGCGGCGACCAAGCATGTTCCTCGTCTTGGCGTGCACCTTCGCGGCCAGTCGCCGGGCAGAGCCAAACCGGGTGCAACACCGGACATATCGGGCCAGAAAACGCAATCGCTCGGTGGTCGTCACACAGTCGGCCGGCGTGGAGTAGTGCAGAGCCGCCAGATCCTTCACCACCCACCTGCAAAGCCGCCATCTGGGTCGGAAGACCCGTTGGAGATCGATCAGCCGATAGCCCTCACACTGCGATTCGCCCGGCTTGCCGATCTGCGGCTCCAGGAAAACGTGTGACAGGTAAAGATCGCGATGAACGAAACCGGCCCGATGAAACTCGGCCACGAACCTAGCAAGACGG
>DAOOIV010000084.1 GCA_035384605.1 Phycisphaerae bacterium | reverse complement strand
GGGCAGCTAAAGACTCAAACCGATGACCCTCGATACATGACCGTCGACCGCAGGCCCGAGGACGCCAGTGACACCGCCGTTCGGCCAGTCCCGCCTCAGGCAGACTTGCCATCGGCTGCAACTGAACGAGAGCCCAACGAACCTGCACCGGCTGGCAGCCCGGCGACGAACTCCAACTCGTCTGCAAAACGCCCCTCTGGTTCTCTTGGAGGCGGTCTTTCGTCACTTCGCCCGACTTCAACCCTGGCGCCATCGTCCGGTTCGCCCAAGGCGACTGCGTCTCGGCCCTGCCCTTGGCCTTTCCAGCGCCCGACCACGGCCGTTGATTGGCTCGATCATCCCGAGGATTACGACGGCACGCCGGCTGAGGCCGAGGCGATGGCCAAGCATCTTCAGTACACCATCAGTTTGCTTTCCGAACGAATTCGCCTTGATCCGAAGGCCCGAACAGACTCGGTGTTCAGGACGGCCTTGATCCAGGAGAAAGACCGGTTGGGTTTGCTTTTGAAGGCCGTGAAGGCGCAGGCCAAGGGCAACTTGACGCAGAAGCAGCGAGCCGCCATCCTTGCCCAGCGCAAGCGACTCGAAGAGTCTCACCGGAAGGAGGTAGTGCCTCGAGAGTTGCTGATCGAGGAGTACGTCCGGCAGGGTCTGAAGGATGGTCCACCGCCCGGCAAGTATCCGACGACTTGCCCCGGCGGAAATGTCGAGCTCGTGCCGGTTGATATCAGTACGCCGTAGCCCGCGCCCTCACGACGGAGCCTCGGCGCGAGGATGCAGGCTCGGAGCATTGGCCGGCGATTGTTGCTTTCTCCGGTCCACAAGCGTTGCCTGTGCCTCGCAGTCGGACAGCGTGAGGACTCTCAGAATACAGGAGCTGCGTTTTGGAAAACGAGCGTATCATTCTGCAGACGAACATTCCGGGGTTTCCGGTTCGGCGGGGCAAAGTTCGTGACATCTACGACCTGGGAGACAAATTGCTGATCGTCGCCAGCGATCGCATCAGCGCTTTCGACGTTGTCATGCCCAATGGGATCCCCTTCAAGGGTGAGGTGCTGGCGCGGATCAGCAGGTTCTGGTTCGACTTTGTCAAAGGCATCCGCCATCACCTGATCGAGTTCATCGACGAGAAGGCGCCGCCGGGATTCGAGCCATACTTGGATCAACTCGCCGGCCGTTCGATGCTGGTCAAGAAGACCAAGGTGCTGCCCATCGAGTGCGTGGTCCGAGGTTACCTGGCCGGTAGCGGGTGGAAGGAATATCAGAAAACGCAATCGGTTTGCGGCATCAAGCTGCCCCCAGGTCTTCGGCAGTGTGACAAATTGCCGGAGCCGCTTTTCACACCCGCTACAAAGGCCGAAGAAGGACACGACGAAAACGTGTCGTTCGAGCGAGCCTGCCAGTTAACTGACCCCAAGACCATGGAAACCGTGCGCCGGCTGAGCATTTCTGTCTATACCCAGGCGGCGGAGTATGCTCGCCGGCGCGGCGTCATCATTGCCGATACGAAGTTCGAATGGGGCTTCGACGGCGAGGAGCTGATCCTGATCGACGAGGTGCTCACGCCGGATTCGTCACGATTCTGGCCCGCCGACCAGTATGAGCCCGGTCGGGACCAGCCCAGCTTCGACAAGCAGTTTGTCCGCAATTATCTTGAGACGCTGAACTGGAACAAGACACCACCCGGGCCGGCACTGCCGACCGACGTCATTCTGGGTACGGCACGCAAGTACATAGAGGCCTACGAGCGCATCACCGGCCAGGAGTTTCCGAAGTCCTTGTGATTGCCGAACGCGCCGAGAAGCGGGCCCGAACCTTCCGTGTGATCGCTTCTTCCACGGCTGTTTGAAAGCGTCTTGCGAACCGCAGCCACGGTTTACCAAGCCAGCCGTGCCTGTCCGGTATAGCCCACCGGTCACGCCTGAAGGCCTACTTGTGGTGCGGTTGGTTTGTGAATGGGTTCCCAGTCTGCGCTGAAGCTCCGAAAGAACCGCACAGACGGTCTCGGGTTCGTTTCCGGCACCGTCAGAAAGAAAAAAGAAGGCGAAGATGCCTTGGTTTGCACCAGACGCCTTCGCCTTCCGGAGGGGAAAGAAGCGCAAGCATTTTGAGTCGGCCACGTTTGCGCGCCTAGGAGGGAAAACACCCTAAATATAATAAGAATCGTCGGAACGGCCCCGCAAAACCCTTCACTGGCGAATGTCCGTCCGTTCGTGTCTTATACTGGTTCCACCGCCTGCTTGGTCTGCAAACCTGTTCGGTACGAGATTTCAGAATCGGTAGGTCGCCGGTCGTCGCTCGGAGAAAACATCGGTGTTGGGAGCAACCAACTTGTCTGCCGCCTCGCCCAAGTGAAGAACAACGACAGGGGGTAGCGTGGATTCAGACGAGGTATGGGTCAGAATCGTGCCATCGGGTCCGATGATCGCGACGAAGGAAGTGTTGATCGCGATCACGAACACGCGGTTTTCGAGGGCCCGCGCCCGTAGAATCGGCAGATCAGACGGCTCCTCCCAGAAGATCAACATGGCCGCGCCGTCGAGCACCATGCTTCTTGGCGTTGCGAAGGAACGGGCCGCGGGACCCACAAGGCAGGCAGCACGACCAGCGGCCAGATCGATCATTTGGCATGCGGGTGGCGGGAGCAGGAGGCGGACGCCAAGATCTGCCGCGACCCGCCGCAGGTTCCTCTCGTCGTCGATATTAGCCGCCTGAGCCACCAGAAGGTCGGGCTTATGTTGCTGCAAGTGGCGCAGCACTGGCCCGTTGGCGGCAAGTGCCCGCGGCCGAACAAATGCAGTCATCAAAGCCACCCGGAGGGGGAGCAGATCAGAAGCCCTCAACCGGACCGGTGCAGACTGGCTCAGCAGCCTCGCCGTGTGTTCCCTTGGATCCGCCTGCCTGTTGGATTTCGCCGGGGTGATTTGCGCGCAGATCACGGCCTCACCGGTCGGACCGGCCTCTGCGGCCAAGGAACCGTCTGCCCGGACGATCCGGCTCTGCCCCACATAGCCGAACCCGGGCAGTTCCACGCCCCACTTGTCGGCACAGACGATGGGCAAACCAAACTCGCGCGCTCGAGCTTCGATCAGAAACTCGACTTGCGGATTGTGGAATTCGCCGGCCTGACGGGCGCTGTTAACCCAGCAGGTCGGCATGGCCAGCAACTCGGCGCCGTCGGCGGCCAGCGTGGCCAGGATTTCGGGCGAACGGGTCTCGGCACAGATGATCATGCCGATCCGGCCCAGCTGCGTGTCGAACGTGCGAATCTGGTCACCTGCCGTGTACCAGTCATGTTCGAGGTGCCAGAGGAATGTCTTGTGCGTCCGGCCAATCTCGCGGCCGTGGTCGTCGAGCAACACGGCGGCATTGTGCAGCCGGTTTCCGCCATCGTCGACAAAGCCGCTGACGATGTGCATCCGGCAATCCGCCGCCCGCCCGGCCAGCCATCGAACGAAATCCTCGCCGGGCATGTACCTGCCGGCCCGGTAGGATTCAACCGAACCGAGCAGGTAAGCCGGGTATGCACATTCGGGCAGAACCAGCAGGTGGGCGCCGGCTCGATGGGCTTTGCGGATGGCGCTGTCCAGGGAAGCCAATGTCAGCTCGGCCTCCTCCCCGGACCGGGCTGAGATTTGAGCCGCCGCGACCGTCATACAGCGAGAACCGCCCATACAGCCGCGCGATGGTAGCGCAACCAACAAGGCTATGCAACACGTTCGAGACGCCTTATAATCCTAGCGACGCTTAGGAAGTGACCTGCCACTATGTCCGAACGTGATTACTACGAAGTGCTCGGAATACCGCGCAATGCCACACCGGATCAGATTAAGCGTGCTTACCGCAGTCTGGCCAAGAAGTATCACCCCGACCGCAATCCCGGCGATAAAACCGCGGAGAGCCGCTTCAAGGAAGTCCAGGCGGCCTACGAGGTATTGAGCGACCCTGAGAAGCGCAAACTCTACGACCAGTTCGGCCACGCCGGGGCACGCGGTCCAACCGGCGGCTGGCGGTCGGGGCCCGGCGGACAACGCGTCTACACGTGGAAGTCGGGTGGGGGGCCCGATATTCCCATCGAAGATCTTGATGACCTGTTCAGTGTCTTCGCGGGGGGCAGCGGACGCCGAAAAGGAACGGGGCGAAGCATCTTCGAGGAGTTCTTCAAGAGTGCAGGTCGATCGGGAGGCGAGTTCCACGAGCAAGCGGCGGCGGGAACGGACGTCGAACATCCCGTGGAGCTGAGTTTTGAGCAGGCCGTCCAAGGCACCAAGCTCGACCTGACGCTGACCGAGCCCCGCACGGGGGCCACCCAGCGCATTACCGTGAAGATTCCGCCGGGCGTGGCTGATGGCCAGCGAATTCGGCTTCGCGGCAAGGGCGGCTCGGGCGGACCTGGGATGCCGGCAGGCGATCTGTACATCGTTTGCCGGGTCAAGCCTCATCCGTATTTCAGGCGCGAAGGCAACGACATCTATCTTGACCTGCCCTTGACCATCTCAGAGGCTGCCCTTGGGACCCGCGTGGAGATTCCCACCCTTGCCGGACGGACCATGCTGACCGTTCCTCCAGGAACGCCGAGCGGCGCCAAACTCCGCCTCAAAGGCCAAGGCGTCCGAGTCGCCGGCAAAGTCCCAGGTCATCTCTACGCGGTGGTGCGAATCGTTCCTCCAAAGTCTCCGACGCCTCAGCAACGCGAGCTATTTGAGAGACTCCGCCAGACCGAGCAGGAGTCGCCACGAGTCGGCCTGGGCTGGTGACGCGATCCATCTCCTCGCGCGTCACGATGTTGTCGCCCGCGGTTCTCTCGTGACCGGCTATCGTCGCGTTTTCCTTTCCTGTTTCTCAATGCGCGCAAAAAAACGCCCGCGCGTTTTAAGGGGAGGTTAGAGTCGCGGAGAGCGCGGGCGCAAGGGAATGGCTTTTTTGTCTGGGGCGTCTTTGCGCGCGCCCCGTCACCCGCGGCTGAATTTGAGACCGCCGCGGATCGGTCTCTGTCGTCCTCCAAAGCGAGACTGCGCTTCCCTCTTCTTCAGACTGCTCGTGTCCCCCGGTTTCGGTTCCTACGCTACTGGGGTGATTTGTCTGTTGCATGGAACCGAAACCGGACGGGGCTATCCACCCCACCGACCACGAGTTTATCACAACTGACTCGTGTCTTCCACACGTTGTGAGGCGGTTTTCTGTTTCGAGCGCGGGTCATTTGATCTGAAACGGCGACTGCCTGTTTCAAGTCGGCGATTCGTCAATCATTGGTGTTTGACGGTTCACAAGACATTGCTCCGAGGCTGCTGATATGGTCTGACTGATATCACGACATGCTCAGGTATACAATCAAGCGGTTCGCAGCTTGCACTGCGGGTTTTGCATGGGTACAAACGCCGCGTCCTGGTTTTGGTCGCTTTGATGCGGAGGTTTCGTCGTGATTGTGGGCTCACATCGCACGTCGTGCGGCGTCGGTTTCGTTGCGCTTGCCATGAGCCTTAACGGCTGCGCTCATCCTCAATCCTTGCCGGTGCGGGTTCTATTGATCAGCGACCGAGACACGTGCGCGTGCAGCCGGTTCGCAGACCGACTCACCGGGCGGGGCGAGGTTCAGATTCATCTCGTGGAGAGCCTCGACGGCATCTCATCATCTGCAAAGACCGATGTCTTGCTGCTGGATTGGGCCTCACCGATCGAGCTCGATGACGTCACCGAGCGGAACATCGTTCAGTTCGTACGATCCGGCAAAGGGATTGTGGCCATGGGATACTCGCTGAAAGGCGTTTGCTCATGTCCAGCACTCAGCGGCATACTTGGCGGTTCGGCCAAGAGCACGATGCGGTCAGGCGATGTTTCCTTTGTCGTTCTCGACCCCGCTGATGCGACGATGTTGGGTATCGGCGGGGGCCTGGCTTGGGTGGATGAGCTCCCCATCATCAATCCGTCGATCACGCGGGATAACAACGTTCTGATCCGAACGGCCGAGCCGCCGGCCTTTCCAGGCGACGGGATTGCAGGTAAACCTGTACCTGTCGCATGGACCAGACGAGTCGGCGAAGGGCGCGTGTTCGCGACCGTGCTGGGGTGCGAAGATGCCGTGCTGGGGGACGAGCGGTTCATTACTATCATTCACAATGCCCTGCGATGGTGTGGCGGGCGGATGGCGGACACAAGGCACAATGTGCTGAGCGTGCCGGAGCAACAGGCAGGCTTCGAGCTTCTGTTCAACGGCCGGGATCTGACCGGTTGGACCGGCGATCCTAAACTGTGGTCGGTCGAAAACGGCGAGATCGTCGGACGCGGCGAGAAGCTGCCGCACAACGTCTTCCTCATTCACGACAAAACCTACTCTGATTTCGTGCTGCGTTATTCGGTGAGATTGGTGAATCACAACAGCGGCGTGCAGTTTCGCAGTCAACGCTTCCCGGAGTTCGTGGTGAAGGGTTACCAGGCGGACATCGCCGACCGGTGGTACGGCAGCCTGTACGAGGAAGGACTGGGGCGGGGCGTCCTGGCGGACGGTTTTGCCGGTAAAGGAGAAAAGGTCGCCCGGATTGACGGCTGGAACGACATGGCGGTCAAGGCCGTGGGAACCCGCATTACGATCAAGCTGAACGGCCTGACCACGGCTGACTTCACGGAGACTGATCCGAATCGGCCCGGGAGCGGTGTCATCGCCCTGCAACTACACGCAGGGCCGCCGATGGAGGTCCGCTTCAGGGATATCCGCATTCGGCCGCTGGCGGAGGCCGCGAAAGAGCAGGATTCTCTCAAGCCCTTCCGGCCAGGCATTGCCGAACGCGCTTCAGGCTCTTTTCCTTGCCCAGCAGTGCCAGCGTTTCGCCGATCGGCGGGCTGATGGTCGAGCCCGAGACGGCCACACGGATCGGTTGGGCGACTTTTCCCATGTTGACCGACTGCTCCTGACAAATCTGCTTGAGCAGAGACTCCACGTTCTCCGCGGTCCAGGGGTCAACCGACTCAAGTCTGGGCACCAGCGACTCAAGCATGCGATACCCGGCGTTATCCCCCTTGGTCAACACTTTCTTGATCGCGTCGGGATCATACGCGATGTTCTCATCGGCATCATAGATGAAGCCGCATTTGTACTCGATATCGGCGAAGGTGCGGAAGCCTTTGTTGATTCTCAGCAGGGAACGTCTAGTCGCCTCGTCGAGCTTCGCCCGGCTGATGCGCAAGTCGGGATTGACGGCCAGGTAATCGTCAAATGCCACTGCGAGCCTTTCTTCGCTTGCCGATGCCCCGGCGTCGGTGTTAAAGGCGATCAGCTTGTCGCGGTCGAACCTGGCGTTGGTTCGTCCGATGCGATCGATGCTGAAGAGTTCGATCATTTCTTGCAGCGTCATCTTTTCGCGGTCCCGGCCCGGTGACCAGCCAAGCAGGGCGATGAAGTTGACCAGGACCTCCGGCAGATAGCCGGCCTGTCGAAAAGCGAAAACCTCCACAGCGCCGTCGCGCTTTGACAACTTCCGTCCCTGCATGTCCATGATGAGCGGCAGGTGTGCGTAACGGGGCGTCGTAAAGCCCAAGGCCCGCTGGAGAGCGATATGGCGCGGCGTCTGGGACAGGAACTCCTGCCCGCGAAGCACGAAGTTGACCCCCATAGCGGCATCATCGGCGACATTGGCCAGGTGGTACGTGGGCATGCCGTCAGCCTTGAGGATGATAAAGTCGTCCAGTTCACGCGCTGAGACGGTGACATCTCCCATCACTTCGTCGTGGACGGTGACGTCCTGGCCGGGGGCCTTGAATCGAACGACCACCGGTCGACCGGTCTGCCGTGCCTTGCGGACGTCGCTTTCGTCCGGAAAGGTCGCCGGGCGGGGGTACATGAACGCTTGCTTCTTGGCCTCGGCTTCGGCTCGCATGGCCTCCAACTCCTCGGCGGTGTCAAACGCGTAGTAGGCGTTGCCGCTTTCGAGGAGGCGATTCACGACGGAGCGATGGTACTCCAGTCGCTGTGATTGGTAATAGGGCCCGTTTGGTCCGCCCACGCCCACGCCTTCGTCCCACTGTAAGCCAAGCCAGCGCAGGTCTTCCATGATCTTCTGATCCGCCCCATCGACGTTTCGAGCGGTGTCGGTGTCCTCAATGCGCAGGATGAACGTTCCGCCGGTCTGGCGGGCGATGAGCCAGTTGAACAGAGCCGTGCGGGCACCTCCGATGTGCAGATATCCGGTGGGTGATGGCGCAAAGCGCACGCGGGCGGGTGATGTTGAACTCATAACGCTTTCTTGTCTGCCTCGGTGTCAGTGGATGGCGGAACAAGGCCGGTCGCCGGTGCGGCCGCGGCCCGACCAGCCCGGCCGGTCAGGCGGCCGGCGACGTAGCGAGCCGGCCCGCTCAGAGCAAAAGCCCATGCGATCACCAGCAGGCTCAACTCGGTGTAGATCCAGATGAGCGGGAACGCCAGCAGAATCAAAATCACGTGTTCGAGAGGCCGGCGGCGCAAGAGCCAGTTGGCGGCGTGGGCATACCGCAACCGGCTGACCATCAAGAGCGCCAACACCAGTGTACAGAACGGCAAAACCTTGGTCAGGAAATTGGCCGACTGCGCCCATTCGCTGGATGCATCGATGCTCTCGTGCAGGAAAACGACGCTGATTACCGCGATGGCCGCACCGGGTGACGGTAGACCCTTGAAACCCTGGTGAGCCGCTTCGTCCAGGCTTGCCTCGACGTTGAATCTTGCCAGGCGAAGAGCCGCGCAACACGCATAGATGATCCCCACGAACAGGGTCAACCGGCCGAAGTGTTGGAACTGCAGGGGTGCATAGCCCCATTGGGTGATTTCGCGGTGCACCAACGTGACCATCATGACCGCCGGGGCAACGCCGAAGCTTACGATGTCGGCCAGAGAGTCAAGCTGCTCTCCGAACTTGCTGGCTTGTCCTGTTTTGCGAGCCACTCGACCATCAAGCGCATCGCACAATAACGACCCTACAATCATCCATGATGCGAATGAGAGGAACGAAGGGGCGTATTTCTGCAAGAGCTCGCGCCTGAACGTCAGGGCCACATCGGGGCTTCTCGGGGCATGGATCTCTTCAAGGTCTCGTCCACAACTGTGTATTGCCGCGAAGCCGAAGCAGAGGTTGCCGAGCGTCAGCAGCGTTGGCAGCATGCCAATGGTGCGCAGTCGTCGGCGTTTGCGGGCGGCGCGTCTCTCGATGGCGGCACTCTCGCGGGTAACGGGTTTGAGCATCGGTCATGACTCCTTGGCAATTGACCGCGAGTTCGCTTGGCGGGCCACAACGGTCACGGCTCCATAAGCGCGGTCGCCAACGTTTACGGCCGGGGCATAACCACTGTCGGTCCTGATGATCAGTTCCGTCCGCGAGCCGAACTTGATCAGGCCGATCCGCTGGCCCGTTTCGACGCGATCGCCGACCTTGACGGCGCACACCACGCGCCGAGCGATCAATCCGGCGATCTGTCGGACCACGACCGGCCCTTTGGACGGGTCGTCCGGCTCGATGACGATGGTGTTGGCCTCGTTGAGCCGGCCGGAATCCGGGTCCCGGGCGTCGAGGAACTGGCCCGGCTGGTAGGTGATTCGCCGGACCGTACCGGAACAAGGGCTGCGATTCACGTGGACGTCAAACACGCTCAAAAAGATGCCGATTCGCGTTGCCGGCGAGCCCACGTCAGGGTGCCCCTCTAGGTTCGATACTTCGACCACCTTGCCGTCGGCAGGGGCGACCAGAATCCCCGTCACAGTCGGGGTCTGCCGTTGCGGATCCCGAAAGAAAGCCATGCCACCCAGCCAAAGAACGGTCGCTAACCCGCCCGCGAACCATGCCCAGGAGTGCCCCGAGGCGGCAACGACATAGAAAGACGCGGCCGGGCAGGCCAACACCAGTGTCAGGATGATCATCTCCCGGCAACCGGCCGGGGCCAATGGGATTCGCATCTCACGTGACTCCCCCAAGGCTTCTCCACCCCCGCTTTATCGTAGCAGCAACGGTTCGCCTGCAAAAGGTCGGCCGAGAGGCTGCACCCCGCCCGGCCATGACCCTGCCCGCAACCGCATTCTCGGACCTTCGCGCCCCGCAAGCGGTCGTTCCGCAACTTCGTGGGACATGAGTCGTAGCAGAAGATGGGTGCATTGACCTGCCGCAGGCTTGGGGGCATGATGCAATTCTGCAAACCCGGCTTTGCCGGGAACTCTCGGACCGCGCGAGCGTCTAATATGGCGAAACAGACACCGGTATCGGCCCAGCCCGGCACCATCAATGTCGAGGACGCGCTGCTGGTCGAACAGGTCCGAGCGGGCGACATGAGTGCGTTTTCCCGTCTGGTTGCCCGATATCAGGACCGTATCGTCAATACCTGCTGGCGAGTCAGCGGGAACCACGACGACGCCCAGGACCTGGCTCAGGAGGCGTTCCTGCGGGCCCTGGAGCGCATCGACTCGTTCGAGCAGAGGGCGGGTTTCTATACCTGGCTGTTTCGGATCGCCGTGAACCTGGCCCTGTCGCATCGACGTAAGGCAGCCCAAGTGGTGAAGCTGTCGCTGCACGGCTCGGACGGCGGCATGCGGACGGAGCATCAGGCGGCGCGGCTGGTTGGCCGGGTCACGCGGGAGGCTGACGACCCCTCCGCGAAGGTGGCATCTCGTGAGGCCGGCAGGCTCGTGGCCGAGGCGATCGAGCAACTGGACGACGAGTCGCGAGCGGTGGTAGTGCTTCGCGATATCGAGGGATTCGATTATCAGCAGATCGCCGAGATGCTGGATCTGCCGATGGGGACGGTTAAGTCTCGGTTGTACCGGGCAAGAATGGAGTTGCGCGGGCGGTTGGGCCCGGAGTTGTCGCCTGGATGAGGTGGTGCCGCCGAAGGAGCGGCCAATGTGGTATGAACGCTGAACGACGCGAGTATCTGGAGATGCAACTGTCCGCCTACTTGGACGGTGAATTGACACCGCAGGAGCAGGCGGAAGTTGAGGCGTGGCTGGCCGCCGATCCGGAGGCCCGCCGGCTTCTTGCGCAGCTCCGTGCAACCGTCGAAGCTGTTCAGTCGCTGCCCCGAGCCCGGGCGTCGGAGGAACTGCTGGGCAATCTGCGGACCAGACTGGAACGTAAAGCCCTGCTGGACGCGCCGGGTCCGGCCGAGGTAGTCACCAGAACGCCGACCCCGTCGTGGGGCAAGTGGGTTGCGGCGGCGGCCGTGATCGCCCTAACCGTCACGGCCGGTTACTTCACCTGGACGCTACGATCGGAGCAACAGGTAGGTGGCACACAACTCGCATCTCGCGACCGCAAAGAGGCTGCTGAGCCAGAGTTTTCGGCGGCGACGGAGAGGACAAAGCAAGACATTGCACCCGAGGAGTTGTTCAAGCACCGCGAGGCCGGGGACACGACTTTAGCCGCCGGGCCGGCCGTTTCACCTCCGGCTTCCGCGAGTCCCGCACGTAAACCATCGGAACGGGCGCCCGGAGGAGCACCTGCCTTGCCGGCCCCAGGCAAACCTCTCGCAAGTCTGAACGAGGGAGAATCGGTCCGCGCAGAGCAAGGCAAAAAGGGTGATTCATTAGCCGAGGCCCCGGCCGCTCGTGGAGCCGTGGCTGATGCACTGATCGGCGGTGCAGAGAAAGATGTACTCGGGGACAAAAAGCCGGATATGTTGAGCTTTGCCGGTCGGCCTGAGGGGCGCAGCGCAGAAAGCGGAGGCATACAACAGCAGTACGCCACGGCCCTGGTTCCGGGGGCGGATCTCGCGGAAGGTCGGACTCGCGTGCTGACCTTCTCTTTTGCCGACGCGAGCAGCCGCAGCAAGGCGATCGAGTCGCTTCAGCGAGAGCTTCTGCAGGGTGAGGGTAACGAAGAGGCCAAGTCGTCTGCTGGTGTGCCGCATGCGCCGCGACGCAGCGTAGCCGCACCGCAGGAAACGCACCCGGCGGAGATGGCCCCCCAACCTTCTGCTCAGGCTGGCGATTCGGTTCGCCACCGCAGACAGGAACTGGGAGTTCGTTCCCTTCGAGATGGCGGGACCAATGGGGTTGTCGCAGATGATTGGGGGGCAGCCCCGGGTGCGGTCAAGGTCGCCTCGATCGACACGAATCCGGATTCTGCCGTGAACGTTCTCAAGGTGGTCACCGTCAACGGCGCCTCAGCGGATCGACTCATGGCCGTGCTCAACAACCGCGACTGGTCCGCCGGCCGCCACCGCTATCTCGCCGAGGACGCGGAAGCGGTGCAACTCCGGGACCACAAAGCAAAAGAGGACGGCCCAGGACCGGATCGACGGCCGACAACAACGGTGTTTGACGATGCTGCCGACAGAGTGTGGGACGACGACGACGGCGACGGAGTGTCAGACTGGATGAAGCTTCCAACGGCTCTTCCGAAACCACCGGCAACGCAGCCGTCTCGGAAATCACTTTACCTCTCTGATGCCGACACAATCTCACCGTTGGATGGAAAGATGACTTGGGACTTAGCTCGCATCTTTGAGAACGGCGGCCGAGACGACGTCATGACGGATGAGGAAGGCGTGGCCAACCAGGTCTACGATATGGCTCTGAGGCCTGACCGGAGCATTGTCCTTGATACGGGCGCGGAACCCCACGCCACGACTTCACCTGCCGATTCGCCGCAAGATGAGGCATCTTACGGCACGGGTGGGATGGGCATGATGGGCGGCGCGGTTGCCGGGACTGGTCTGGAGGGCATGGGCGCAGGCTATGGGGGTTACGCCGCAGCACAAAGTAAAGGATCGACTCCCAGGTATGCCGGCTCTTGGTTTGGCCAAAGCAGTTCCCAACCCGCGTCGGCGGGCGGGTCCCGGCCGGCCGATAGCAACCTGCTGGTGGTGTACTTTGAGGTGCTCTCACCGGACACGCAGCCTACGGCCGCCTCGTCCACCTCCGCGCCGGCCTCTGCAGATCTGACGTCACAGCCCGCCGCGAACCCGTGATCCTGTGCCGGAAGGCGGGGATAACCGCAACACCGCTGTGACCGGGAAATGATCGGATGGGTAACGACCGTCCGTGTTGTCGTACACAATCGCGGCTTCAGCGACCGTCCATTCCGGCGAGGCAAGGATATAGTCAATCTTCTCTCCTTCGCGGTTGCCGGAAAAGCCGTTGAAGGTGCCGACGATCTTCACATCGGGATGAAGCACGCGGAAGGTGTCAACCAGGGCCGGCACGACCGCGCAAGGACCCCGTTTGGCGGGTACCGTGGCAATCTCACCTTTCAGATATCGCACTACCGGGTTGCCTTCGCCCGCGTTGAAATCGCCGGTCAGGATGAGCGGGTCCGGATGCGCCCGGCCGCCCATTCGCTGGGCGATCAACTCGGCGCCCAGTTCGCGAGCCGGTTGAGACTGATGGTCCAAGTGGGTGTTGAACATGTAGAAGGTGGCACCACTTTGGCGGTCGTGGAGATGTGCCCAGGTGCAGATTCGGGTAATGTTGTTTCCCCAACTTCGCGAGCCGGGTACTTCGGGAGTGTCTGACAGCCAGAAGGTGCCGTGCTCTTGCACGTCGAAGCGGGCCGAGCGGTAGAAGATGGACGACGCCTCGCCGCCTGCCTTGCCGTCGTCGCGTCCGGCAGACACCTCGTCGTATTCAGGCAGCGCCTCCCGCATTTCGTCCAACTGGAACCGCAGGGCTTCTTGCAGGCCGACCACGTCCGGCCGATGGTCGCGGAAGACCTGGAAAACCATCTCGCGGCGTTTGTCCCAGTGATTGGGCCCATCGTTGGCGGTGCCATAGCGTATGTTGAAACTCATCGCTCGCACTTCCAGTGTGCCGCTCGTGCCTTGGCCGAGGCCTCCGTGCTGACAACCTGCCATTGTCAGTGTCACAACCGCCAGTGTCAGAATTCGCATGGATTCTCCTCTCGTGAACAAGGTCCGCATGTCGGCCGCCCGGATCGTTCGAACCACCGATGGTAAGCGTTCCCGCCGGTCTCGCCAAGCTGCGCCGGCGGCTGGCCTTCTGCGGCAGTCCGTGTATAGTGTTCACGCGTTTGCCCGGGTGGCGGTGCGGTGGCCGGTCCGGGCCGGTTTGCCGCGCAGGATTTGTGCATCACGCCACGGCGGGCAGTATCCCCGGATCACGAGGCGGCAGCACGGAATGCCCATTCATCCTTCTGCAATCATTGACCGGCGAGCCGAGATCGATCCGACCGCCGATATCGGTGCCTATGTGATCGTTGAAGGCGTCGTTCGCATCGGTGCCGGGACCCGTGTCTATCCTCATGCTTATCTCACGGGTTGGACCGAGATCGGTCCGAACTGCGAGATCCACCCGAACGCCGTCATCGGCCACGCTCCGCAGGATCGGGCCTATGGTGGTGAAGAGACCTACTGCCGGATCGGTGAGGGCACTATCGTACGAGAAGGGGCGTCTATCCATCGCGGGACGGCCCCTGGTTCGGCAACGGTGGTCGGCGATCGCTGTTTCCTCATGGCCAACTCGCACGTCGGGCACAACTGTCAGGTGGGCGACGACGTCAAGATGGCCAACGGGGCGCTCCTGGCCGGCCATGTCCACGTTGGCGACGGCGCATTTCTCAGCGGCAATACCGCGATTCACCAGTTCTGTCGTGTTGGCGACCTCGTCATGGTTCGGGGCGGCATTGCCGTAAGCATGGACGTGCCGCCTTATTTTACCGTCGGACTGTCAGGGCTATGTGCCGGCATTAACATCGTCGGTTTGCGGCGAGCCGGTTTTGCCCCTGAGCAGCGGCGGGAAGTGCAGCAGGCCTTCCGGACCCTTTACCGTTCCGGAATGACCTTTCGAAAGGCCTTGGACGAACTGGCCCAAACCGTCAAGACCGATGCCGGTCGCAAAATCGTCGAGTTTCTCCGGTCCCCATCCAAGCGCGGCATCGTGGGCTGTATCCACAACCGACGCGGACGGGCAACGGCTGCCGAAACCGAGGAATGAGCGGCTGCCGCAAGCGTCATTCATCCTGAATCAGCATCCCGCGCGCATCACGGCGATACATTGATCGGCGCGTCGTCTTCCATCTCGCCGCCCGGACCCAGTTGCCGAATACGCTCCAGCAGTCTCAAGCTGACTCTCCTCAGCGCTTCTTTATCGCCGCTGGGGATCCAGTAGCGGCTCAGGTCGATCGGCTTGCCGAATCGAACGCGGGCATGATGGCGACGGAAGAAGGACCGGGCAATGTTCTCGTCGTAGTGTGTGCCCCAGATGTGCGCAGGCACAATCAGGGCGCCGCTGTGCAGGGCAAGCATGGCGGCGCCGAGTTTGGGCTCGCGAACCTCCCCAGGCTCAGGGATGCCACCCTCAATGAAAATCCCGAGTGCACGGCCGTCGCGCAGGTGGCGCAGAGCTGCGCGTGTGCCGGCAGCGTCATGCCCGTCTCGCCGCACCGGCACACAACCGATCATGCGGATAAGCCGCCCGCCTATCGGAATGTGCGTGTATTCCTCTGCAACCAGAAACCCGATCAACCGGTGCGATGTGCCCGCGATGAGCAACAGCGGATCGATGCCGCAGGTGTGGTTGGCCACAACGATGACCGCTCCCTCGGCCGGCACCGTGCAGGCACCCTCCCGGCGAAACCGGAACCACCATTTGCAGTAGAACTCATTCAGGTTCCACCAGAACTGCTTGGCCGGTGGCAACGGTCCGTGTCGCAGTCGAATACTCCAGACTCTCGCCGAGATCCCGGTCACGACTGCGGCCGCGCCCAGCAAGACCCAGCCGATCCAATCGCTGAGATTCGACCAGCGCGGAATACCAAGCGCTCCCACCACCGCCAGCAACGCGGCGGTGCCGGTCAGATACGACATCCCGAAAACTCCCCCTCGTAACCTGTTCGGCACGATTCGCTGGAGCAGGGCGTTGCAGGCGACCGTGGCGCCGGCAAAGAACGTCCCGGCAAAGGCGGCTGCGGCGGCTCCCGCCCAGAAGGCCGGAGCGGATGACATCGGCAGCAGCGCAAGACCCGCCAGGACGGCAATGGCCAGCGTGACCGCCGGCAGCGACCAAGCGATGATCGCCTCACCGCGCAAGGCGTCGGCGATGCTTGTCAGAATGAGAGCCCCGACCAGCAAACCACCGGCGAGAAACGACTGAAACACCCGAACGTCAATCACGCCCTGTCGACCCCACACGTCCCTCATCAGTGTGGGAGCGGCGCCCCAGATGAGGGCTCCGCAGCCCCAGACAAGCATGTTGAGAAGAATCAGCCGGGCCGCCCGCCGGTGCCCACAGATGTAGCGTGCGGTCTCGCGAAGGGTTCCGATACCCGTGACGTGGCGGGGCGGCCTACGATCTTTTCCGGCCGGCTGCCGAATGAGGCACAAAAGGAGCGAACTGAACAAGAATGACACTGAACTTGCGAGCAACGCCGTCCGCGGCAATTGCCTGTCGGCCAGATATCCACCCGCCAGTACTGCCACCGCAACCGCCAAGACGACCAACGCACAGCTCGCAGCGTTGGCTCGGGCAAGTCGGTGCCTGGAAACCAGACCGGGCAGTAGCGCTGATTTTGCCGGCCAGAGCAACGCCAAGGCAATTCCTCCACCAGTCAAGATCAGCACGTTCCATGACGGGGCCAGCGGTCTACGAGAGGTCAGCACAACCAGTCCGGCCGTCACCGCCGTCGCGACCAAACCGACGGCGATCATCAGACCTCGCCGCGGAAGGCGATCAGCCAGGAGCCCGCCGAAAGGACCCAAGAGGAAAAACGGGAACATAAACAGGCAGATCGCGAGCGTCTGGGCGCGCACACCAGCCTTGTCCGCGATCCCAACAAGCCCACCGGCCGCGACCGCTGCGGGCAAGCAGCTCCCGACGATGGCCGCTGCGCATCCCAAGCAGAGCGGCAGTAAGATCCGGTTGACAAGCGCGCCCGCGTCCGCATCAGGCTGACGACTGCGGTACGCAGCGGTTGTTGTGCTGGCCATAGCTGTTCCTTGGGTACGAATCATGACCTTATTAATGGCCCGGCATTTTAACGGTAGCGGGCGCACGCTTCCCATGTGAGGCGGCGCCGATCCAGAGCTTATTCCATATACCCTTACCGGTACCCCGGCGCTTCGCGGATCGCGGGCCAAGCCTATTGACGCCCCGCCAGAATTGGGTAGGTTTGGTATTCGGCGCGGCGAGACGTTGCATGGGCTTGTTCTTTAGTCCTTGTTTGACAAGGCCTTAGGATTCGATAGCCCATTGGCCGCCAGGAGCCGGCCCAGACCGGCGGCACCCGAAGGGCGCTTTGATGAGGACTCTACAGCTTTACGTCACCCGCGAGCTGCTCAAGACTTTTCTGCTTGCTGCCGTGGGCCTGACGCTGGTGCTGAGCCTCTGCGGGACCATGTCGACTGTCCTGAGGGTCGAAGTTCCGACGGCGACGACCGTCCTGTACATTCTTTGGCTGATCCAGCCGATGGTCTTGGCGGTGACGCTGCCGGTGTCCGCCCTGTTTGCTTGCGCGATCGTCTATGGCCGTCTGGCGGCTGACAACGAGTTTGACGCCTGCCGAGCCAGCGGGATTAACATCCACCGTCTTCTGGCTCCGGCCCTGGGGCTCAGCATTTTCACGGCGCTCTTCGCGTTTGCATTCAGCAACTACGTCATCCCCAAGGCCGCCGCGGGCATAGCCAGCCGCGTCCAATATGACATCTCCAAGTTCGCTTTCCAGGCCCTCAAGACCCGGGGCTACTTCAAGCGCGAGGATAAAAAGAAGAGCGAAGCGCAAATCCTGCACGCCGGCAAGGTTGACCTTGTTCAGGAGGGCGGTCACGACGTCCTCTTGATTCACGATGGCGCGTTTATCGAGTTGAAGGGGGACGAGCTGGTCCGCTGCGGCACAGTCAGGCAGGGAAGAGCGGACTTCAAGACCGCCCCGGAAAGCGGCGAGCCGCTGGTCGAGGCGTTCCTCACCGACGTCCGGCTGGTGGATTTGCAGGACATCCAGCAGGCTCGTCTGTATCAGGAGAAAACCCGACCGTTCGGTTCCAGGGAGCTGCCCAAGGTGTTGTTTTACGATCCCAAGTGGTCCTCGCTGGGCGACTTGCTGAAATACAAGAATGATCCGAGCCAGTTGCCCCCCCTTCGCCCCCAGCTCGGTGAGATTCGCCGCGAGGTGCGTGAAAGCCTCTTTTACAGACGACTCTGCGGCCATTTTGCGGCGAGCTCGGGACCATTGATCATCGAGGATGAGACGCAACGCTACGAGATCCGCGCCGCCGGCGCTCGGATGATCGAAGAAAACTTTACGCCGGAGCTGAGGGACGTGTCGGTGAAATGCGCGTGGACCGAGGAGAAGGGTCGAAAACGAACTCGGGTTTACCAGGCCGAGTCGGCTACGGTCCGCTTGCAGCGCAATATCGCCAACACGCGGGACATCGTTCTGATCAGCTTGCTGGGTGGCGTTACATTCACCGACTCGGCTCAACCCGGCAGAACGTTTCCGCACGCCGCCCTCGATTTGCAGCCCATCGCCGCCCCGCCGAGTCTCCTTGAAGACGATCAGCAATACTCGGATGCCAGGCTGCTCGGTCTGGGCGATATCATGAACCGGAAGATCCGGTCGCGCGCTCAACTGCAAAGCGCAGTGAAGCCCCTTGGCCTGGGGCCGCAGATCGAGAAGCTCCGGCTCAAGGCTGTGCTCGACATGCTCCGCCAACGACATCAAATCATCGGCTCTCTGCATTCGAGGCTGGGTCTGTGTGCCAGCGCCCTGGTGACCATCATTCTGGCAGCGGCCTTGGGCATCATCTTCCGAAACGGCCAGTTCCTGACCGCCTTTGCGATCAGTTTTCTGCCGGCCCTGGCGATCGTGGCCATGAATATGCTTGGACGGCGCCAGGCCGAGAGCATCGATCCACACCTGCACGTCCTTGGCGTGGGCATCATCTGGGCGGGTATCCTGTTATTGGCCCTGGTTGACTTGGTGGTCCTGAAAAGGTATCTGAGGCGTTGAGGCGAGCCGGGCAATGGTGAGGATTCTCGATCGATATCTTCTTCGCAATTTTCTCGCCAACTACATCCTTTCCCTGCTTATGTTAATCAGTCTGTATGTGGTGCTCGATCTGTCTTTCAACGCCGATGAGTTCACGGAAACGATGACCGAGGGGCCGCAGCAGCAGTCGTCATTCCTCGGCGGAGCGATCAAGGTTCTCGCCAACATCATCGACTATTACGTCTTCAACATCCCGCTCTATTTCGCTCAGCTTTCCGGCGTGATTACCCTGTTCGCAGCCTGCGTGACCCTGGGGCGACTTCAGCGGCAAAACGAGATGACGGCGGTATTGTCCTCGGGAACGAGCATGTACCGGCTGGCCATGCCGATCATTCTTGCAGGTCTGGCCATGAACGCCTTGCTCATCCTCGACCAGGAAATGCTGATCCCCGCGCTCGCGCCCAAGATCGCCCGTCCGCGCGACGATGTCGAGGGTGCTCGCATCCACAAGGATCTTTGGTATATCAAGGACGCGGACGGCCGTTTATTCAGCGCTCAGGAGTTCTTGCCGAAGGAACAGGAGATCGGCGGTCTCATCGTCATCGAGCGGTTCACCGATCCGGGCGACCCCGCCAACTACGGCCAGCTCCGTTCGGTGATCCGCGCCGATCACGCCCGGTGGAACGACCGCAACGGCGGATGGGAACTGACGCAACGGGCGTTTCGGTTGGACATCGGTCGCCGGGCGGAATTCATCGTGAGTGATACGGGCGAGAGGCTTACGCCCGTGGTCACTGATTTCTACAAGACGGACCTGTCGCCGGCCAATCTGCTGCTTCGAAAAAGCGCTCAGTGGCTTGACTTCCTGAGCCTCAGACAGATCAAGACGTTGCAGAGTCGCGGTGACGCCGACCCGGTTCGGGTCGCTCGCATCCGGCACACCCGATTCACGCTGCCGATCAGCAACATGGTGCTGCTCTTGCTGGGCATGCCGTTTTTCATGAACCGGCTGCCCGGCAACGTGTTGGGTCAGGGCTCAAAGGCCTTGGCGATCTGCGCGGTTGCTTTTCTGACTACCTTCCTCGGGCAGCAGGTCGTCGGTACCACCGGCGGCTTCTGGCAGGCGCTGCCCTATTGGCTGCCGATCTTCATCTTCGGTCCGATCGCCGTCCTTTTGCTCGACAATGTCGATACCTGAGAAGGCACCGCTGACGGTCATGGCGGGGGCGGGTTATGGAAAAGTGAAGCTGTTTGTGGGAGTCCCGTATGATGTCAAAGCGAGTTCTGGCTTTCATGGCCCATCCCGATGATGTGGAGTTCACCTGCGCCGGCACGCTGATCCGGCTCAAGAACGAGGCCGGCTGCGAGATCGCGATCGCTACGGCCACGAGCGGCGATTGCGGCTCAGTCCGGCATCGCCCGGATGAAATCGCCCGCATTCGCCACGCCGAGGCCGTGGCCGCGGCCGGCCTCCTCGGCGCCGACTACTACTGCGCCGGCTGCTCAGACGTGTTCATTCTCTATGACGAGCCGACCATCCGCCGCTTCGTCGAACTGATCCGCAAGACCCGCCCGGACATCGTGATCACCCAGCCGCCGACGGATTACATGGTCGATCATGAGATGTGCGGTAAGCTGGTGCGGACCGCCACGTTCATCGCCGGGGCGCCCAACCTGCTGACCAGGGATATCGACCCGGCACCGCCCACCGAACGGGTGCCACATCTCTACTATGCCGACCCGACGGAACACATCGACCCGATCGACGGCCGGCCCGTGACTCCCGATCTCGTTGTGGATATCACCTCCGTCATGCCAACCAAGGAAAAGATGCTCGCCTGTCATGCCTCACAACGCGACTGGCTGCGAAAGCACCACGGCATGGACGAATACATCGAAATCATGAAACGTGGCGGCGCTGCCCGCGGCAAATTGATCGGCAAGCCCTATGCCGAAGGCTTCCGTATCCACCGCGGGCATCCCTACCCGCAAGACGATGTGATTGCCGAGCTGCTGAAAATCCGGAAGTAGGCGGGGCCCCGTTCCTTCGGGTTCGCGTCGCACCCCATTCCGGCGACCGCCACGGAAGCAAGCTCTGCCGTTTTCCTACTTGTTGAGCCTCAGGAGCCTGTCCAGTTCCGCCTTGTCGCTCGTGGCGGTGATGTTGCAGGTCAGATCGACGGTCTCCCCCGGCTCAAGCATGCGGAGCCAGCCGCGATCGCGGTCGATGGGGCGCCCCTCGACGCCGGCCGTCATCGGTTCAAGGGCCCCGGTGTATGAGCCGCACGGACCCCAATGCTGCCAGTTGCCCATTCGCGGGTACTGCCTCTTGGGGAATTCGATCTTCACGCCAAAACCGCGCTTGCGGTTGACCACCCCGGCCAGGACCATGCCTCTGGCATCGGTTTTCGGATCGATATAGGTGAACACCTCGCCGGTGCCGCGATGGGTTTCCTGCGGCTTGGGGGCGGCGCGAAAATCCTTGCGCTTGCCGAACCACTCGGCGCTGTCGCCGCGACAGGTCAGCTTGCCACTGTAGCAATAGGTGCTCGCCTCGGGCTCCAGCAGGGGATACCCAAAGTTGATGTGCAGCAGCCAGCAGTGCGGCACAGGTTGATTGCCGCAGTTAACGAAGCGGTCGCGGATGCGAATCGTCGGTTCGCCGAGCGTGCTGCTGATGGTCCGGCGAAGCTCGACGTTCGGCCCGAAGACGCGAGCGGTACGGACCAAACCGGTAATGCTCATATCGAGCTTGCCGGTTGGCAGGTCGGGATTGACGATCGACTCGATGATCGCCCGGCTGTGCGAGTGCGTGCCATGCAGACCGTAGTCGTGGCCCTCCTCGGAGAACGGGGCGCCCGTGTTCAGCGGACCGCAACTGACGACCAGCCCGCCATAGAATCCGCGGAGCCAGTCCATGCCGCGGTTGTACGCATGAGACGGGGCGTTGGTGCCGGTCAGGGACAGCCAAGTCAGCGACTGGTTCATGTATTCGGCGTCGGCGATGTCCAGGCCGCGATCGATGACCACTTTGTAGCGCAGCCCGCCGCCGGTATTGACCCAGGCGATCCGAACATCGCGCCCGGGACCATTGTCCAGAACCGAAGTCTCGATCCCCCCCAGTTGCAGCACATTCATTACCGGGACGTCAGCGTACTTGCCCGCAGCGGTCGTCTTCTTGGCCATGATCATCTTCCTCCTATCTCATGATCTCATTGCCTGCTCAGGAGCCTTTGGCGGTTCGCGACATTCTACCGGGCACGTCGGCAGGCGGAAACAGCCAGTCACATCGCACGAAACCCTGGTTTGTGGGCTGACAGACAGGCGTCATTCGGCACGGCCGTTCGCCGGACCGGCAACGCGGCGCAACACGGCACCATCCGGCTCAGCGGTTGGCGTACCGGGCGGCCACAGTCCCCTTCCAGACCAGAACGACGTCGAGAAGCAACCATGCTGCAACGGGCATGCACCAGAAGAAGAACTCCAGCGGGTCGTTGTGGATAAGGAGAACGCGCTGCATGGCGAGAAAGACGTCCATGGATTCCACGTAAAACGTCAGGATTGTCCACCCGCAGCCGAACAGGAGCCACAGGATCGTCAGAAGGCCAAGATGGGCCTGCATCTGCATCGCAGCCGGAAGCAGGTTGCGGTTGTTCTGCCAGGACAGGATCCACCCCACGATAGCGGCGATCAACAGCGTCGCGCCGACCACGCTGACGGCCGAGGAGATGCCTGCCAAAGGGGCAGCAACGGTGAAGAATTCCTTGCCGACAATCAAGGAGAAGTCGTCGTCGGAATTCCTGAAATGAATCCATAGAGACGCACAGAAAGCCGCGCTTGCGGCCAGGATACCAACCAGCAGGGGTGCCGCCAGGTTCCATCGGTACCGCCGCGACGGCTGGTTGATCTGGATCAGCCGCCCGAATTGACAAGGCCGCCGCATGGCCTCGATGCTGCTCTTCCACCATGCGGCAAACCAATGTTCCTTCGTTGAACGGTCCAGTGGTGTGCCTGGTCGGACGTCCGGCCCCAGGGAGTCAATAGCCGGCGTGCCACATTCCGGGCACCTGCCGTCAAGGGCAGAGCCGGTCAGGTTGTAGCCGCAGAACTCGCACGTCGGAGGACGCACGATCGAAGGCAACTTGCGTGGCGCGCCGATCGCCCGCAGCAGAGACCACAGCACCCAGACAACACCCGCAATGCAGGTCCAGCCTATGATTTCCGCCGAGTTGCGAACGATGAAAGGCCGTGTGCTTTCGTACTCCCGCAACGTCTGCAGCCACCGCTTGTTGTACGAGCTGATCTGGAGTGTGTATTCGGCTTGTGCCGCCTGGTAATCCTTCATGGCCTGGGAATCGGGCGCGGCACCGGCTGGATAGGTCGGCGGAGTGGGAAACGTGAAACTGGGGTACGGGTGCCGAGCCTCGAAGCTGCGAGCCGCCGCGGAGATCGGGACGATCATCAGCCCAATCAACAAAATGAGCGGAACCGCCTGCGTCGAGAGCAGCCAGGTGTGCCGCAGGGCATGGGCGTAGCTGCAGCGCAACGGTTCGTCGCCGGCGCCCCAAGGTGTCAGGATGAACGCCGCCGCGAGGAAACCGAGTTCAATGAAGCCTGCCGTGATACCAGTCACCACGGCGGCGATGTCGGGGTGATCCATCCAGAAGAGCCCGAAATCCGCCCATGGGCTCCAACTGTCGCCGGAAGCCGTGGATTCAAGATCGATCATCAACATACAGGTCACGAAAGCAGCGAGTGCGCCGAGAAGATGAACCGTGAAGCACGACCAGAGGGGCATCCTGGCGACCACGGGCGCCCACTTGGCCGGTCTTAGCCACGGCGCCACGGTCGCCAGAAGCGACCCACGCGGTCCGGTATCGGCGACGGAATGCATCGACGGCACGTCGGTTGTCGCGGTCTCCGGGGTCGAGTCCGTCTGCACTCTTACAGTCATGGGCCGTCACACCTCGTGAATGCCGGGCGATCTTCAACTGCCCCAGGCAATCACCGATTCGCGTACCGCGCCGCGGCCGTTCCTTTCACAACAAGAACGAAGTTCACAACAACACCGGCCGCGCAGGGCAAGAACCAACACAGGAATCCCAGCAGAGCACCGTCGATTGACAGGGTGTCTCCCATCGACCGGAAGGCCCCTTCCATCGCCAGGAGAGTACAGCACACGAGCCAGACCCAGACGAGCACCGCCCATACCAGCCAGAAGCCGCCGAGATAGCATTGCATCTGCATGGCGGCGGGGTGCAGATTGCGCCCATGACATCTGGAGAGCACTCCCCCGACGACCGCCGCGATGAGCAGCGCCATGATGAGGACGGCTGCCGCGCTTGCTGCGCCGAAGACCGGCGCCGCCAGC
>DAOOIV010000083.1 GCA_035384605.1 Phycisphaerae bacterium | reverse complement strand
CGGCTTTGCGTGGGCATGCGCCTTTCAATCCTTACGGCCGGACATCTGTGCGGCTTGCGCGCATGTTTCCGGATCGCAGAACGCTTGGGTTGCGGCCCGCAAAAAGGCGGTCCGCCCTAGATATTAGCCCACCGATCCCGAGAACTACAAGACCAAGGATCAGGGATACGCCGAGGCCGATGACCATCTCGCCACTGGCGTCTGGCTGCGTAGTGTCCCAAATGCTCGGAGCATTCACAACATTCGGGAAACTCATCACGATGAGGAGAATGCTGATGACGCCGACAGTACCGAGGAGGGAAGGGAACGCTCCATTCGGATCCTGATATGTGAGGGGTTGACTCGCAGCATAGACATATTTGTGAAGCGTGATCGGATCATACTTCAGGCCGTCAAACGTGTCCCTCGTCACGAACCTCCCCGCCGCCGGGTTGTAGTACCGTGCCCGCAGGTAGTAGAACCCGGTGTTGGGGTCGAGTTGCTGGCCGGTGTAGAGGAAGTCGTTGGGCGTTTCGCCCGTGTGGGCCCACAGCGCGCCGAAGGCCTCGTAGGTGTATGAATCGGTCACCTGCGCCGAAGTGGTTTGCGGGTCGGCCGGGTCGTTGGTCAGGTGCCGCGTGGACATCTGGCCGTCGTAGTGGTAGTAGCTCGTGATCGGCGACGGGCCGTTCGGGTCGCGGGTCTGGCTGATCAGGTCGTCGCCGTGGACGTACTTGACCTTGACCGTTCCGGACTCGTCGGTCTCGGCCACCACCTGAGCCAGCGGGGCGTTCTTGTCCACCAGGTAGTGGGTCCGGGTGACCTGGGGGGTGGGCGTCCGCTTCAGCACCGTCTTGCCGGTGCGGATGCCCAAGTAGCGCCGACGCCCTCGTCGGCGATTCTGTCTGCAACCCATGAGCCGACGAGGGCGTTGGCCCTGCAAGCGGATGCCGTCGGCGTCGTAGGTGTAGCCGATGGTCTTCTCGGTGCCCCGATCGATGCGGATGACCGCTTGGCGCAGGGGGCCCGTGCGGGCAAAGGGCTCACCATTGACTCGGCGATCATTTCTGCCACTCTTAAGGCATGAGCAATCCCGAGAAGCGAGCCCCTATCCTGGTCCTGGGCATCGGCAACATCCTTCTGCGCGACGAGGGGGTTGGCGTGCGACTGATCGAGGCCATGCGGGGGATGGCCTTGCCGCCAGGGGTCGAACTGGTTGATGGCGGCACGGCCGGGGCGGATCTGCTGGACATCATCAGCAACCGGCGCAAAGTCTTCGTCATCGACGCAGTGGATGCGGGCCTGGAGCCGGGAGCAATTCTCCGCCTGCACGTTGAAGATCTTGCCAGTGCGGGGCGCCCGCTCGTCTCCCTTCATGAAATCGCTTTGACCGAAGCGCTCGCTGCGGCACAGATCATTGGTTCAATGCCTGATGAAGTGATAATCTGGGGCGTTCAACCCAAGAGTGTCAGCCCGGATGATACATTGAGCGAGGAAGTCGCCTCCGCCATGCCTCAGCTCATCGAAAGGATCATCGCCGAACTGGCCAGGTAGAAACGGCGTTTTCAGGGTTGCTACCGCCCTTTTCCGGGCGAATCCAAAAGCCCCTGACGCTGCCGCCAGCTAGGTTGCGTCTCGGCCTGTTGTGAATTACGGTGGCTGCGCTTCGGAGCCACACTGCTTGGTCGGACCTTTTATCAGCGATTATTGAAATGGCAAGACACTTGCCTCTGGAGTATAATCAGGCAATAAGTAACGACTCCGCGACGAGCCGATAGGAGCGCCCTACCCGGTGCTCGTCCGAGCAGCCGCATGAGGTTGGATAACCGACCGAACAAACAGTACCTCCCACGGAGGCGTTTGTGCCCAAAGTTTTGTTGATAAACCGAGATAAGGCAACACTGGGCCTGCTGGAAGCAATGTTCCGGCCCCATTTCGAGGTCAAAAAAACCACGGAGGTGACGGCCGGGGCCTCGCTCTTGACCAAGAGCCGGCCGGATCTTGTGGTTGTCGGGCAGGAAGCCAAGAGCGATGATGCCCTCCGGCTCGCAACTTGGATGCGAGATAACGGCGTTCAATTACCCGTCGTCGCCGTTCTAGGCCCAAAGGCTGACCCCGTCCAGCCGAAGCTGCACAAGCTGGGCGTCCGCGCATTTGTGGAACATCCCATCACCAAACAGCAGGTCCAGGAGGCAATCAATACCGCAGTTCGATTCCACAAAACCCGCCAAGCCGCCCCACCCCCTCCGACTTTGGAGGAACTGCGGGCAAACCTTTCCGAACTGGAAAACCGCCTCAACAAAGCCATGAAGTGCTTTGCCGGCACCAATAAAGTCTTCATCCTGTCCCAGATCGGTAGCACATCCCGCCCCCGGATTTGCCTGAAATGCCCCCTCCGACCCGAGTATGGGCTTCCGCCCAATGTCTACTACGAGTTTATCCGAGACGTTTGTTGCGGTGACCCGAACAAGTGCGAGGCCTACTACTCTTTTCAAACGGCGCGAGAATCCGCCTAGTTCTGCCTTGCAACCTCGCTGTTATCGGACGACCCCTGAAGCCCATCCCCTCTTGTCCGCCCGCACAGGCTGGACCCACCCGACCTTCGCCAAGCGTCCGTGACAGCCAACACGCCGACCTCCTCCGGTGTTGGCGGTTCTGCGGCTTGGTTCCCGGTTTGCGCCCGACGTTTTCAGAGAGCCGCCCAGGCTGCCCCGGCGACAAGGCCCCGACAGGCGGGCGGCCGCCTTGACAGCCTTCGCCAAGCCTAGTACTGTCTATGGTTCGCGGGAGGCTTGCAACAGCGGCCTGACAGATGGTTGGCCGGGGGTGCAAGCCTCTCTTTGGTAATCACCAAGTGACCTCACGACGGCGATTGATGCCCGCCGGGTGATCGCGGGAAAGCACTGAAACTGTAAGAGCTTACCGGAAAAAGACATGCTACCTGCAAGAAAAGTATCCAAGGCCCGCAAGCGCAAGCGACGTGCCCACCACGCGTTGAGACGGCCCAACTTGGTGCCATGCCCGAAATGCAACGTGGCCAAGCTGCCTCACGCGTCGTGTGAGAATTGCGGCTACGTGAGCGGAGACGTGGCGCTGGCCATCGAGGAAGAGGAGTCCTAGACCTCATGCGGATCGGCATCGATGCCATGGGGGGGGATTACGCGCCTCGGGAAATCGTCCGAGGAGCGGTCGAGGCGTCCGCGAAGCTGAACGGGCACCAGATCGTCCTCATCGGCGACGAGAACGTCATCTGCAAGGAGTTGGAACTCGCCGGCGGTGCGTGGCCAAATATCTCGGTCATGCACACCCCCCAGGTCATCGGCATGGATGAGTCGCCGGTCGAGGCGGTTCGCCACAAGCCCGATTCCTCAATCTGTCGTATGGCACAGATGGCCGCAAAGCGGGAGCTGGATGCAATCATCAGCGCGGGCAACACCGGTGCCTTCGCCGCTGCCAGCCAGCTTCGCATGAAGCTGCTGCCGAAGGTCGCCCGGGCCGGTATCGCCGTCGTTCTGCCCTCTTTTGCCGGCCCGATCGTCATGTGCGACGCCGGAGCAAACCTGACTCCCAAAGCGCACCACCTCGTGCAGTACGCCATCATGGCCGGGGCATACGCCAAACACGTGCTCAAAATCACCCGCCCGCGAGTGGCATTGCTGTCCGTCGGCCAAGAGGACGTCAAGGGAACGTCTCTCGTCAAACAGACTCACGAATTGCTCGATTCGTGCCCGCAGGTGAACTTCGTGGGTAACGTCGAGGGCCGGGATTTGTTCCGCGGCGGCTGCGACGTCGTCATCTGCGACGGGTTTGTGGGCAACATCGCCCTCAAGCTCATCGAGGGGTTGGCCGAAGGCCTGTTCAAGACCATCTCGAAGGAAATCGCCCTGGCCAGTCCCGAATTGGCCAGGCATTTCGAACCCGTGGTCAAGCGCGTCTGGGCCAACCATGACTACGCCGAGTACGGTGGCGCACCCTTGCTCGGCGTCGACGGAGCCTGCATTATCTGCCACGGCTCCAGCGATCACGTTGCCATTCGAAACGCGGTCCGAGTGGCGGCGGAGTATTATGAGAACGACCTGAACTCGATTATTGCCGCTGAACTGGTCGAAGAACCTGCCGCACAGCGGCTTAGCGATAAGTGAAGTACTGATGGGCGAACGAATTCCGCTGGCGATTCGGGGCATGGGCAGCGCCCTCCCGGATCGCGTGATGACAAATGACGACTTTGCCAGGATTCTCGACACGTCCGACGAGTGGATTCGCACGCGGACGGGCATCCGCGAACGGCGATTCGCCGACGACCACGAGGATTCGCTGACGCTGGCGACCACCGCCGCGAAGCGCGCAGTCGACGACGCCGGCCTGACCCCCGCGGACATCGACCTGATCGTCTTTGCGACCTCCACGCCCGCGTATCCGTTGCCGGCGACCGCCTGCTTCCTCCAGCACGCTTTGGGGTGTCGGCACGTTCCAGCGTTTGATATCGCCGCCGCCTGCGCCGGTTTCGTGTATGCGTTCGTGGCCGGGGCAGGTTTGATGCAAATCGGGGGGTATCGCCATGTTTTGGTGGTCGGCTCCGAGAAAATGTCGGCGATAACCGATTTCCAGGATCGCTCAACCTGCGTGATTCTGGCCGATGGAGCAGGCGCCGCAATCATCGGCCCGCCCGACAATGAGCTCAGCGGATTGTATGAGCACATGCTCGGAGCCGACGGCAGCGGAGCAAGGCTCATCATGGTCCCGGCCGGCGGCTCGGCAATGCCCGCCACCGCCAAGACGGTCGAGGATCGCCGGCACTACATGAAGATGCGGGGCCGCGAGGTCTACAAGTTCGCCGTCACCAAGATGCAGGAGATCCTGATTGAGACCACGCGACGCGCAGGCCTGCGGGTCGAAGACTTGGCCTACGTCGTCCCGCATCAGTCAAACTTGAGGATCATCGAGTCGGCGGCACAGAAGATGGGACTTCCAATGGACAAGATCGCGGTGAACATCAATCGCTACGGCAACACCTCCGCCGCCTCGATCCCGATGGCTCTTGAGGAGGCATGGCGGGCAGGGAAGGTCAAGACTGGAGACTGGGTGCTGATGGCTGGGTTCGGCGCGGGCCTGACGTGGGGCTCGGCTCTGATCAGGTTGTGAGGTTTCCTGGGCATGGCCAAGACGGCCGTTTTATTCACGGGGCAGGGTGCTCAATCGGTGGGCATGGGCAGGGACATCGCCCAGGCGTCTCCCGCCGCGGCCGCCGTCTTCGAGCGGGCCAACCAGGTGCTCGGCTACGATCTTCGCGCCTTGTGCTTCGAGGGGCCCGCCGAGCGGCTGGAGCAAACCGACCTTCAACAGCCGGCAATCTTCACGACCAGCGCCGCCATCTGGCAGGCGTTGCAGGAGCGGGCGGTCTTGACCGAGCCCGTCGCAGCCATGGCCGGCCTGAGTCTCGGGGAGTACACCGCTCTGTTCGCTGCCGGGGCCGTGGCGTTCGAGGACGCCCTCCGGCTGGTCAAACGCAGGGGCGAGCTCATGCAGGAAGCGGCAACTGCGGTTCCCAGCGGCATGGTCTCCGCCATGGGTCTCGATCCCGACCAAGTGGAGGCGATCTGTCGCCAAGCCTCCGACGCGGGTGTGATTCAACCTGCGAACTTCAACTCGCCGGGCCAGATCGTGCTCTCGGGAGCCAAGGCAGCTTGCGAAAAGGCGGCTTTGCTGATCGAGCAGGCCGGCGGGCGGGCGGTACCGCTCAAGGTCGCCGGGGCTTTTCACTCGCCGCTGATGAAGCCGGCTGCCGACGGCCTGGCCGAGATGCTCGCGGTCACCCCGTTCGAGACCCCGCGGGTGCCGGTCATCGCCAATGTGAATTGCCAACCCCATGGGGACCCGGATACCATTCGTCGGCGGTTGACGGAGCAGTTGACCCAGCCGGTGCGCTGGCAGGAGTCCATGCAAAAGCTTTTGGCGGAGGGCGTGCAGCAGTTTATCGAGATTGGGCCGGGCCGCGTGCTGACGGGACTGATGAAAAAAATATCGAGGCGAACCCCGATCATCAACGTCAGCACTGCGGCAGATCTGGCTCTGAAAGCCGCTTAAGGCCGGCTTCGAACCGGCGGGGGGCGGTGCAGAGCCCCCACGCGGCCGCGATCGATTCGGGGTGACAGTGCGGACAACGCAGCGGGAGGACATCGGAATGTCGTGGACCGAACAAGTGGCGGTTGTGACCGGCGGAGCACGAGGCATCGGGCGGGCCATTTGCCTCGGGCTCGCTCAGCAGGGGGCCACGGTCTTGGCTGCCGATCTGAATTTCGAGGGCACGAAAGCGGTTGCCGACGAGGCCAAAACCAACGGATTGCCCGGCAAGATCGTGCCCAAGTCGCTCAACGTGACCGACCGGGCGGCGGTGGAGAGCTTCGTCGAGGAAGTGATCCAGCAGTTCGGCAAGATCAGCATCCTGGTCAACAACGCCGGCATCACCCGGGACGGTCTCCTGCTGAACATGGAAGACGAGCAGTTCGACACCGTCATCAACGTCAATCTGCGTTCCGTGTTCCTGATGACCCGTGCGGTTTGTCGTCATATGATGCAGGCCCGTTACGGCCGGATCGTCAACATCGCCAGCGTTTCAGGCATGATGGGAAACGCCGGCCAAGCCAACTACGCGGCCAGCAAGGCCGGAGTCATCGGTTTCACCAAGACGGTCGCCAAAGAGCTGGCCCGGCGCAATATCACCGCCAACGCGGTGGCCCCCGGCTTCATTGATACCGAGATGACCAAGGTACTGCCCGACAAGGTCAAGGACATGGTCAAGCAGTTGATCCCCTGCCAGAAGATGGGCGAGCCGGCCGACGTGGCCGCAGGGGTCATCTTCCTGGCGTCCCCCCAGGCCAAGTATATTACCGGACAGGTCTTGGTGGTGGACGGCGGGCTGAATATGTAGTCTACTAATGGCCCCTGGCGAAAAACCGCAGAGGGCCGCGTAAGGTTACGGAGTGGCCTGCAAGAGGCCGTAGTTGCGACAGTGGATCTGATAAGCTACGGAGGATCCCGGAGTGACGGTTCAGGAAATCGAAGACAAGGTCATATCGATCGTAAGTGAACAGATGGGAATCAACAAGGCCGAGATTACCCGAGAGGTCTCTTTCATCAACGATCTGAACGCCGACTCGCTGGACATCGTTGAGTTGGTCATGGAGCTGGAGGACAGCTTCGAGACGCAGATTCCGGATGAGGAGGCCGAGAAGATCAAGACCGTGGGCCAGGCGATCGACTACATCGTCGCACACCAGGGTCAGCAACAGCAGCAGCAGTAGTGAGTCGGTGGGACGGGTCCGCGCCCCGGCCGCTCCGGCAGTCGGCGCCCTTCCGCGAACTCGTGCCCCAGCAGTCGGTGACGGCACAAACCCCAATGCGGCCGCCCCGATCTCCGGGTCTCGAAGGAACCTTGGGCGGCGACCTCAAGCTGACCTTGGCGCGGTTCCTGGAATGCTAAGCATGGCGAAACGGCGGGTTGTGATTACAGGCATGGGCGTAATAACGCCTCTCGGCTGTTCCGTCCGCGAGTATTGGGACGGACTGATCTCGGGACGCAGCGGTATCGGGCCTATTCAACGGTTCGACGCGAGCGCTTTCGACACCCATTTCGCGGGCGAGTGCAATTCCTTTAACCCGGAACAGTGGATCGAACCCAAGGCCGCCAAACGCATGGACCGCTTCGCCCAGTTCGCCGTCGCCGCGGCCATTGATGCGGCCCAAGACAGCGGACTCGACTTCTCCAGAATCAACCCGCACCGCGTGGGCGTGATCACCGGCTCGGGCATCGGCGGCATCCAGGAGCTTGAGGACCAGCATCGGCGCCTCATGGACAAAGGACCCTCCAAAGTCTCGGCCTTCACCATTCCAAAGCTGATGGTCAATGCGGCCAGCGGGAATATCTCCATCCGCTTCGGAACCCGCGGCCCCAGCACGGCGGTCGCAACGGCATGCGCCTCCGCGACCAATGCCATGGGAGACGCCCTCCGACTGATTCAGCGCGGCGAATGCGACGTCATCTTCACCGGAGGAACCGAAGCCGCCGTCACCACCCTGGGCCTCAGCGCCTTCAATGCCATGAAGGCTCTCAGCACCCGCAACGACGAACCCACCCGGGCCAGCCGCCCCTTCGACAGGGATCGCGACGGATTCGTGATGGCCGAGGGGGCCGGCATCCTTATCTTCGAAGAGTACGAACACGCCAGGCAGCGAGGGGCGAGAATCTACGCCGAGGTCAGGGGCTTCGGGTGCAGCGCGGACGGATCACACTTGACCCAGCCGAACGAGACCGGCGATTACGCCGCCGTCGCCATGCGCGACTGCCTCAACGACTCCGGCATCAATCCCGACGAGCTCGACTACATCAACGCCCACGGCACGGGCACCGTGCTCGGCGACACCGCCGAGACCCTGGCGGTCAAGACCGTCCTCGGCGAACAAAGTCGCAAGGTGGCGATCAGCAGCACCAAGTCGGCGACAGGTCATCTTCTGGGCGCCAGCGGCGGCGTCGAGCTGGTGGCCGCCGTGCTGGCCATTCACCTCGGCATTCTGCCCCCTACGATCAATCTCGATAACCCCGACCCGCAGTGCGACCTGGATTATGTGCCCAATGTCGCCCGCGAGGCCCGAATCCGAACGGCCATGAGCAACTCATTCGGCTTCGGCGGCCACAACGCCTGTATCCTGGTCTCGCGACTGGACTGACCAAACCCGAACCCAGATGATCCCTTTTCAACCCTGTTATTGGTCTTGCTTCGCCGCTAGCCTCGCAGTATGATAAAACCTGAAGTCTGGTTCATTTCCACGCGTCGAGTCCATACGCGGGCGGGCTGATCGGCACCGTCCGGCTTTCGCATTTGTGTTCTTTTCTAAGCGGGCCGCGCCGGCCGTCACCGCCGCAGGAAAGAGGTATGCCATGTCGAGCCGGATTCTGATCTTCGTGTATGTTCTTTTGCCCGCAGCTCTGGCCCAAGGTGACTGGGAGCTTTACGTCAACAAGTTCTGCTGCCAGAACGCCGACGCAGAAGCAAAGTGGGACGCCAATCAGGATACGGACGTCTGGAACGATGGACCGACCTTATGGGTCTATGTCCAGTGCTACTTCAACGATAATGACTGGCAAAACAACTACAAATACAAAATGCGCTTCTCGGGCGGCGAGAACGAGGCCGCCGAGATCTCCCACACCACGCAGGGATGCTCAGGCGACTACTACGGAACAACGCTCTCTCAGAAGCTTTCGACCGGTGGGAACAGGTACTACAAAGACTACGACTTGACTATCTACGCCCAGGTCAGGAATACGGACGGGCAACAACTGGATAGCGAGTCAAACACGATGACTTTCAGGTTTCGGGACACTTCCTGGAAGATCCCCACCCAGACCGACATTACCTCCCCGGTCTCTTCCGTCTACAAGTGGAGCGACATCAAGGTTAAGGGAACGGTGAAAAGAAAACCCGAGGAAGGCGGCAACTGGATTGCCATGGACAACCATTATAAAGTCAAGGTCGAGCTCGATCACGCCGGCAACCACTATGAGGCCACCGTTCAGACCGGCAACGGCGGGTTCGAGCACACCTTCGCCCAGCCGCAGGGCGGTTGGGATTCACGGGTCAGTGTTTATGTCTACGCCACGTTCCTCTCGGGGCAGTTCGATCCGGCCGACCCGCCCGGCTGCTACGTGATCGAATACCAGTCAAGCTCCGATTCCGGAACTTATGAGGTCACCGACAAACGCGATGAGGCCAAGTCCACATGGGAGTCATTGATTCAGGCCACGGGCACGATCACCATCCAGAACCCGACCGACGATGCCCTGCCTGACGGCTCGACCTGGGCGTACGATCTGGATGGCACATTGCTGGGCTGGCAGTCAACCATGGCGCCGCCTCCCCACGGCGTGATCGTGATCGACGAGGACACGTTGGACGATGATCTGACCGCCCTGGCCGGCACGATCGCCATGGACCAGATGATTCCCGGGTATGAGACCTGGGCCGCGCCTGGCAGGCGCGGAACCGCCGCAGCACCTGGCCAGAATCAGCCGGGGCCTCAAGCCTGGATCGCCACCCTGGCGTTCCAGTTGCCTTCCGGGCCGATGTTCGGAGGGGAAGGCTTGGGCTGGCGCTATACCACGGCTTGGGTGTACGACCCGCCTGAGTCGACGGCTCTGTTGACCATGCGCTTCTACGATATGAGCGGTAGGCTGCTTCACACCAAGCAGGCCACGGTGAACGCCTACCAGCGATTCGAGGTGCCCAAGTCATGGCTCACGGGTGCGGCGGCCATGCACGCGGAGCTCTCGCAAGGGCATCTTCTCGGGTGGGCCTTGGCCGAGGACCTTACCTACGACGCCTTCGAGACCACCGCTCAGACCTCGGTCGCCGCCGAGCTGATCGCCCCCTACGTGACCTCGGAGGCCGACTGGCAGACAATGGTAATCCTTCACAATCCGACGGACTCGGCCGCCTTGGTGGTAATGGAATGGTACCACATAGGCGGTGCCTTTCTTGGCAGCCTGCCCGAGCTGATTGCCCCCAAGGCCACAATGACTTTCGACGCGGATCATCTCGGACCGCCTGCCTTGGCTAAGTCAGTCCGGGTGCGCGTTCTGGAGGGCGAAGGCATCATCGGTTCATGCGTCCGCACGACCAACGAGGCTACGACGATGGCCGAATCTATGGTCCGCCCCGCTTCGTCCTTGAGGATCCCGTCGCCGGGCGTGCCGCTCCTCCAGGACGGCCTGCTCGTCATGCACAACCCGGAGGAGGAACCCGTAACCATCGACTTACGGTTGTACGGCCTGGACGGCACGCCGCAGGGCGGCGCTCCCATGGAATTGGCGCCACACATGACCGAAATCCTGCCGTTGATCCCGCCATTGCCGGGTCAGCCTGTGCCCTCGTTCGAGATGCGCGCGTCCGGCGGCGGACGCTTCGCCGCAATCGCCATGTTCCATCAGCCGGACAGCGGCGGCGCCGCTAGCGTGCCGGCACTGCCCATGTCCGAACGGTTTCGGTGCGGACCGCCCTGGCTCCAGGGCGGCTGGAATCTCATTTCGATCCCGCTCGACTCCGACAACCCAAATGTGACAGCGGTGCTGGCGGCCCTTGAGCAGGCCGGCAATGCCTTGCCCGGGCATCTGCTCCGGTACCGGGCAGACGCCTATCAGGCATATCCCGACGAGATGACCACGCTTGCCCGGGGAGAAGGATATTGGCTGCGCCTTGACCAGGCCTCCACGTTCAGCGTGCGCGGGAAAGCGGCAAAGCAGAATGTGCTCATCGGACTGACCGACGGGTGGAATCTGATTGGATGCCCCACGGATGTGCCGGTCCTCTGGGCGGCCTGTTCCGTCTCCGACGGCTCGCAGACAAAAACCGTCACCGAGGCCGGACAGACAGGCTGGATCCAGTCGACCCTGCTTTATCATGAACCGGTTTCCGGCTACCGGCTGGTGATACCCGGCGAAACGGGAGACGACGCCTACCTCCGCCCGTGTCAGGGCTACTGGCTCCGGGCTTTCAGGCATGGACTGATTCTGGTGGTTCCCCCGGAAGGCGGCGCTGCCGGCATTCTGGACGCCGGCGCCGAAACCGGCTCCTCGCTGGGCATTCAGATAACCGGCCAGGCGACTGCCACATGGAGCTTCCGAGCAGCCGTCGATCCGGCAGCATCGGATGAACTCGATGCGCTCGACCTGATGGCTCCCCCCGCGGCCCCGGCTGGACTGGCCGAACTCCGGCTTACCACCACGCCCGATTTCCAAGGACCGCGAATTCGGGATTACCGAGAGCCTCCCTGCGGCAGCGACGAGGTCTGGGAAGCGACCGCAAGCTTGGCCGGCCTCGGGGCCGGGCATTGCGAACAGGCAACGATGACCTGGGACCTGAGCAACATCGGTAGTTACAGCTACACGCTGGTCGATGTGACCGGTCAGCAAAACGTCGATCTGTCACCGGGTGGCCAATACCTCTTCCGGATTTGCGAGGGGCAGGATGTCTCGTTCGAAATCAAAGCGAAGCGCACCGGGCTGACCCCGGCCGATCTCGACTGCGACGCCGACGTGGACGGCGCTGACGCCGATCTGTTTGAAAACTGCGCCACTTCGCCGGGCGTCTCCCTGTCGCCTGGCTGCGACAGAATCGATTTTGATCAGGATGGTGATGCCGATCAGACCGACTTCGCCTTCTTCCAGCGATGCTGCAGCGGGGAAAATGTGCCGGCCGATCCGAGCTGCGCGGAGCGATAAGCGGATGTCAACGTTCAGCGTCCGTCCCTGTGAGCATTCCAGGGGCCGCACCGGCAAGCCGTATCTCGTCAACCGCCGTAGGACCGGCAAGCAGTGACGCTCGCCCTCACGCCGCGTTGCGACTTTGTCCTGCAGAGCAGGGTTGGCGTTGCTTGCGGATCCGGCTTGTCAAATGAGCGCCTGCAAATGAATCTGCCTGAGTAAAATCAGTCACTCGGGTTGTGATGAGGTAACAGACGGCTGTGAGAGCAGCGCCTCGTGCAACACGGTGCCGGAGTCTTCCTTCTCAATTCGGATGCCCACCAAGCGATAGACTTCTCCGGTCGCAACCAACAGATCGTGTTCGGCATCAATGATCTGATTGAAGTTGCTGGCAAGCTGCACTTGGGCGTTTGTCAGGACCGACAGCGACCTGAGGACGTCGTCGATATTCATCCCGGACTCGCCTCGCCAGAAGTAGGCCTCGCATCGTTCCTGGAACTGCGCCCGCGCCTGCTCGACGTTTTCGATCGCCTCCGAGCGGGATTTGGAGTAGGTCAGGAGCCGATCCGCGCGAATCGTGATCTGATCGCGAATATCGTTTTCTTCGGCGGCGATCTGAGCCCGGTAAGCCCGGATTTCGGCCTCCGCCTTCTTCCGCGACTCCGTGAGGACGCGCCGGTCGTTGATCCGCACGGTAATCCCCGCCGTCAGAAGCCACCCGTGAACCCGGTCGTCAAACTCCGGCGGGGCAAACGGGTAGTGCGCCCCCTCAAAATAGGCGGTCATGTCATGAGTTCCCAAAACAGCCTGGGAACGCTTCAGTTCGGCATTGCGAATCGCATCCTCCAGGACCGCAAACCGGGGATTGTTCTCAAACGCCTTGGCCAGCAGTCGCTGTCGGCCTTCGGGCGTCGAGACCTCGTCCAGGAACTGTAGGGACAATTCCTTGGGCTCTTCGACGGTATACTTTTCGCCCGGTTGAATACCAAGAGTTTCCAACAACGAAAGCAGCGAGGACCAGTAGCTGGCCTGCAGGCCGCTGTGGTGAACTTTGGCATCTCCCAAAGCCGTCTGCAAGCGCGTGCGCTCGTCGTCCGTCAGCTCGGGCAGGTCCCAGAGGGCTTCGATCGCGGCGATGTGATCCTCATACGCCCTCATCTGGTTCAGGTAAAGAATCGTCTGGCGATATTCGGCAAGCGCGTTGTTGACATAGGTTCGGTAGTCTCTGAGGTATTCAAGCATCGCCTGCCGGGCGCTGGACTCCTGGTAGGCCTGCTTGATGGTTCGATCCTGACGCTTGCGGGAACCGATGAAAGGAATCTCGACCCGGGCTCGCAAGACTCCGCTGCTGCCGGATTCCGTCTTGGCCGCGTCGCTTTGCGTCCGGTCGTAGCTGTAACGCGAGCCGTTCACCCCGCCTTCGACGCGAAACACGGATCCGTCAAAGGTCTCCTGCTGGATACCGGCAACCAGCTCGCTGTCGTAGCCGTTGACCCCCCGCCGTTGCGGATATTCAAGGGCTCCTCCGTCAACCCCAATATAAGGCTCAAGGCGACTGAGATTGGCGCGGAATTCTTCCAGGCCGTGCCTCGCGGCCATCATGTCCTCGCGACTGGCAATCACCAGGGGGCTGATCAGATAAGCCATCCGAACAACGTTGGCAGTGTTAATGCGATAGGGCTTGGCAAGAGGTTCGCGAGTCTCGGCAGGTTGCGACGAGGCCGGCCGGGTCATGGCGACGGGGCGAACCGAGGCCAGCGGGGGCAGGGCCGGCCGGGTTGCCGCGGGCCGCGTGCCGACCGCTTGGCTCGTCGCCGGTCGTGACCCTGCCGGGCGAGACGCCACTCTGCGGCTTGGTTGCCTTCGGGGCGTCCGCCATAATTGGGTCCGACGGTTGACTCCCCCGGTGCCCGAAGGTGGCGGAGCCTCGCGCCGGTCAACGGTCGAACACGCCCCCACGGCAAGCGCACAGAGGCTCAGCAGCATGCTTCGTCGCCGCGCGTAATAAGCCTGTCTCGCCGGGGCCGATCTTGGCATCCTGTCCCTGTGTGTTCATGGGTTTGCCTGGGGGGCGGCTTCTCGCCACGCGGACTCCTGTCCGCGCCTGGTCACGGCACCCCGTGGCTGCTTTCACTACTTCTTCTCCGCAAGCCCCACCGTGCCGGCGTCCTCCGTCAGCTTCACGCCGGCCATCTGGTAAAGCTGTCCCGACGCGGACATGAGCATGTTATCCGCCAAAGCGGTGTAATACCTGTTGCTGACGAGGCGCACTTCTGCCGTTGTGATGCTCTGGAGCGAACTCAGAACGTCATCGATTCTCAGTAGCGTCGACTGGCCCGCAAAGTACGCCTTGCGACGAGCCTCAAACTCGCTCCTGGCCTCGTCGATGTTCTTGAGAATCTGCGGCTTGGATTCAACGTAGGTGGTCAGCGTGGCCGATTGCACCGCAATCTGCTGCTGAACACTCAGTTCCTCAGCCTCGATCTGGGCCTGGTAGGACCGGATCTCAGCCTCGGCCTTTCTGATCGAAGCGTTGAGGACTCGAGGATCATTCATCCGGAAGGACACGCCGCCCCGCAATTCCCACCCGCCGACTCGATCGTCAAAGGTCTCCGCTCCGAAGGCGTGCTGTGTCCCCTCGACAAAGGCGGTGATGTCGTTCTTCCCGAGAATGGCCTGCGACCGCTTCAGTTCAGCGTCCCGGATGGCGTCGTTCAGCACCCGAAACCGGGGATTGCTCTCGTACGCCTCGGTGAGAAGCTCCTGTCTTTGTTCGTCGGTCCGGGTGCGGTCATAGTAGATGCTCCCCTCGCTCACCGGCGGCTCCTCGAGATAATACTCCTCGCCCGGGCGAATACCCAGATACTCCAGAGTCCACAACAGGTACGACTGATAGCTGGCCTTGTAGGAGTCACGGACGATCCGGCTGCTGCCGATCGAGGTCAGAATGACTTGCTGATCCTGAGGGGTGAGCCCGGGCTCCTTGAGCAGATCCTCAAGGGCCTCGATCTGGTGTTCGTAGGCCCGTGCATAGCCCAGATAGAGCAAGGCGCCGGCATAGTAGTTCATCGCGGTAAGGGCGTAAGAGCGATAGTAGCTCAGATAGTTGAGCACCGCCGCCCGGGCGGTCGATTCCTGGTAGGCCTGGTTGATCGTTCGGTCCTGCCGCTTTCGGGAACCAATGAACGGAACCTCGACACGGCCTCTCACCAGACCGCCCTCGCCGCTATCCTCCGACGCCTGCCCTTCTCCCACTTCGCCGTATTTGATTCGCTCGCCGCGAGCACCACCCTCAACCCTGTAGATGGCGCCGTCAAAAGTCTCCTTCTCGATCCCGCCGGTGACCTCGCCCGACAATCCGCTGGCATCGCGTCGCTCGGGATACTGAAAGGCCATACCCGACACGTTGGTGAAGGGTTCAAAACGGCTCAGGTTGGCCTTGAACTCCTGCAGGCCGTGTTGGGCGGCGATCATCTGCTCTCTGGCCGAAGTAACCAGCGGATACTTGTGATAAACCAGCCTCGGGATGCTGTCGGCATTGATCCGGTAAGGGGGGCTGGGCAACTCACCGGTCGCCGGACGGGTGCTCGGTCCAGCAGCCGGACGGGTGGCCGCCAAGCCCGCCGGACGCGTTGCCATCGGCTGAGTGGCCGGCTTGGATGGATCCAGCGGATCGCTCAACTGCCAAACCTGGGGACTCGGCCGCAGAGACTCGGGATCCAGCAGCGGCTCCACCTTGGTCGGGAACACCGATGAGCAGCCTGTCAGCCAACAGAAGGCCAAGACAACCGTCAGCCCCACTCTGCGGTGATCCTCAAAGATGGGAAACAGTCGGTCGGTCATTAAACCTCCTCCCGAACCCCGATGTCCGCAGCGGGCGGGGAGCCCAAGCCGGTGGGGGTGCCGCGTCCGTCGATCATTAAACCTCCTCCCGAACCCCGGTGTCCGCAGCGGGCGGGGAGCCCAAGCCGGTGGGGGTGCCGCGTCCGTCGATCATAAAACCTCCTCCCGAACCCCGATCGACGTCCCTGACCCGCAATCCACGGCGGGCAGCCCTCATAATATCTATCGAAAAGCCCTCGCCCACGCGACCATACTTCTAAGATATTGCCGTCAACCTTCCGTGCGCGCCAGTCGAACCGAAAGCCCAGGACCGCGCGCCCGCCCATCGAGGCGCAAGCACCGCCAGCATATGCGCAGACCCCGACCGCCCTCTGATACCGATAACCAATGGCCAGGTTGCAGCGGGGGGCGATTCTTGAGCAACCCGCGAGGTTTGTCCCTATTCGGCACATCTGTTGTGAAGGCCGGCAGCCCGCGAGCCTTCAGACCGGACCGGTAACTGCAGGCGCTCCGAAATCGGGTAACCACCTGCCCCGTCCGCGACCCAACAAACGCGATTACTCCCTTTTTCAGTGATTTTTCTTTGCCGAAACAGCCATCCTGACGTATAGATAGATAGAGGCAGGTGTCAGACCTTTCCGGAAACGGACTGCGTCAGTCTGTCGCCGGGAGGGTCGGAGGAGATTCAACCGGTTTCTGGAATGATCACAACCTGTGGACCTGCCGGTGGCGATCGGCAGGTGGGATGAAGCTCGGCGACATTTGTGCCGGTGCTTGTGCGGACCGCAGCGAATGACCCGAGGTGTTTCTTCCCGAAAGGAGGTGGTCCCTTGACAGATTGCAGAGGTGAGCTGCCGTAGGGAACGCCCACGCAGCTGCCTTACGGCAGCCACGACATATGACTAGCGAGCCCCGCGCCCGATTGCGGGGCTCGTTTTTTGCGCCATACCACCCCATTGACCTCGGGTTCATGGCGAGGGTTGATTCACCCGCCGGTTGCGGTTATCGTCATCCCTTAATGCCGGACGGATATGAGCGCGGATCAGGACCGGATTCGCATCCAAGAACCCACACCGGCGACCGGCGATCCCGGGCTGTAGGCTTGCTTGCCACCCGTCGTGTTGAGCTTCGTGTGTCTCACCGCCTGACAGCAACAAACAACATGACTTTGCACGACCGTGGTTTGTCGCCGGATCGGGCTTGGTTGTCGTGAAAGGCCTCACATGAGAATAGCATTGATTAACCCCGTTGCCCGCCGATGCCAGGGCTACCACACGATAGGCGGGAGAATCCCGCAGCTCGGCCTCCAGGTCCTTGCCCAGTTGACTCCCTCGGACCATCAAGTGGACATCATTGACGAGATCTTCGGACCCCAAGCCACCGAGCGATTGGTCCGCCGCGGCCGATACGATCTGGTGGGCATCACCAGCTACTCCAGCGGCGCGTCGCGGGCCTACGAAATCGCAGCCCAGGCTCGCCGCGAGGGCATTCCAACCATTATGGGTGGACCCCACGTTTGGGCGGTGCCCGACGAGGTGGCAGGACATGTCGATTCCATCGCGATCGGGGAGTGCGATGAGATTTGGACGGAGATTCTGTCCGACGCCGCGGCCGGTCGGCTCAAACCCCGATACCAGGGGCGGCCGGCCTCCATCAGTACCCCGGGCATCGGCCGTGGAGCTCAGCACCTTCAGGCCGTCAATGGTTCATACACCGTCGCCGCGATTCAGACTTCACGAGGCTGCCCGGTCGGATGCGACTACTGCAGCGTCACGTTATTCAGCGGCCCGGAGATCCGGCGGCGACCGATCGACGATATCATCGACGAGTGGAACTCGACCATCAAGCGGTTCATCTTCGTGACCGACGACAACTTCTTCGGTGTCGGGCCCAAGCACGCCGAGTGGGCCAAGGAGCTGCTTCGCCAGATCATCAAGCGGGGCAAGAAACGCCTGTGGTTCAGTCAGACCACGATCAATATGGGCGCCGATGCGGAGGGACTGGACCTGGCTTACAGGGCCGGTTGCCGCGGAATGCTGATCGGCTTCGAGACGTTCAACCCGGAGAGCCTGCGGGATTACCACAAGGGTATCAACCGCATGAATCTGTCACGCTATAAGGAACTCGTCGACGGATTCCACCGCGCGGGGATTCCCGTCTTCGGGGCCTTCATCATCGGTGCCGACCAGGACGATGAGAACACCGTCGCCGAGACGGCCATTCAGTCGGTCAAGCTGGGGATCGATACCATCCAGATCACCAACCTCACGCCTCTGCCCGGCACCAGGCTGTATCAAAGGTGGATGTCCGAGGGCCGGATCTTCGCTACCAACTACCCGGAGGACTGGGAAAGGTATACCTTCGTCGAGACCGTGTACCACCCGCGCAAAATGACCGCCCGAAAGCTGGATGAGACCATCTACGAACTGCGACACGCCGCCGCGAATACCCCCTGGGTCTGGCGACGCACGTTAAGGACGCTGCTGGCGACCAGAAGCCTGACCGGCTCGCTCTTCATCCACGGGATGAACAAGGGTTGGAAACGAATCGCCAGAATGCAGTTGCCCAAAGACGAAGAGCGCTTTGGGTTCATCCCTCACGAGAACGAGCGGACGCGCAAACTCAGGGACGCCTTCACCATGTCGCTCCGCAAGTACCAAGCGCATCGATCAATGCAGCCTGCGCCGAGCCCCGCTCCGCTGAACCCCGTTTGCCCTGCGAAGCTCATCGAGCGAAGCAGGGAACCCTGAACCCCGAACCCTTATCAAGTGTCCGCGTCGCGAGTGTCGATCTCCAGAGGAGCGTGCATGTGCTCCTCGGGTCTGGGCGTTCGCAGCACGCGTCGGTAGCAGAAAACCATCAGCGAGACCACCACCCCGCAGGAAAGCGTCATCAGCAGCCATCCGGCCCAGGTCATGAGCGCGTTCTCCCTTCTTCATCCGCGGCGGCCAACGGCAAACCTCGCGCGGGCTCCAGCGGCAGTTTGCCGATCAAATGCCACCGCTTGTCGGCCAGGTTGACCAGCATCCCGAAGAAGATCAGCAGCACCCCGATGAAGGCCAGCATGAGGAGCACCGTGCCGCGATCTTCGGGACTCATCGCCCGGACTTCGTCGATCTTGGCCGGTATGTTCTTGTAGCACCAGAACCCGAAGATGACCAGCAGGTAAGTCGGCGAGACGTACTTGATGATGAACCAGAAGACTCGAGGCACTTCCAGGGCGGCCCCCCGTTTGACCTCCTCGCGGGCACGGCCCACGCCGAAAACCCACCCGACAAGGATCACTTCCACCGTGGCGAGCATGAAGATGCAAACCGTTCCAATCCAGAAATCCAGCGTGTCCGTGGCCAGCAGGTTCTTCGAAAAGTAGACGACGAGCAGACTGCCAATGGCCGTCAGCAGCCCCAGGCAGGTCACCGACAGCCGTCGGCCCATGCCGAAGCCTTCTTCAAAGAACGCGATCGCCGGCTGAAGCATGCTCAGAGAGCTGGTGATCGCCGCGATAAAGAGCATGAAGAACCACACCGCCCCGAAAAAGCTGCCCGCCGGCATCCGTGCAAACACCGCCGGAAGGGACATGAAGCCCAGGCTGAACGTCGAACCGAGCACGTCCTTGGTCAGGTTGGCTTCTCCAAGGAAAAGGAAGGCCACGGGCACCGTAATCAGTCCGCCAAGACATACTTCGCAGAACTCGTTGGTCGAAGTGGCGGTCAAGCCCGAGAGGACCACGTCGTCGTCCGCCTTGAGGTAACTGGCATAGTTCAGCACGATGCCGAAGCCCACCGACAGGCTGAAAAAGATCTGGCCCGATGCGCTGAGCCACAGTTCCGGGTTGGCCAGGGCCGCCAGAAAACCTTCGTCACCGGTCTTGGGGTTCCACATGAAACCGAGGGCATTATTGACGTTGATCTCAGGGCGGGAGGAATCGGGAGCGCCCAGGGTCAGCACGCGAACCAGAACGATCAGCGCAAAGACGGCCAACAACGGCATGGCGTACTTGCAGAAGGCTTCAATGCCCTTGGTCAGACCGCGGTAGATGAGGACAAAGTTGATGACGAACACGATCAGCAGAAAAACGACGCCTTTTTGCAGGGATCCGTAAACCAGCAAGCCGTTTTCGCCCATGCCGACAAACTCGGTGAAGTGCGTCCGGTACGCGGCAACCGCCGCGGTCACGTCCGTGCCGGCATCTGCGCCGTAACGAGTCATGGTGCCCGATACGTAGTCCCACGCATAGGCCAGACACCACGCCTCGATGTAGACGTAGTACATGTAGATGCCGACGGGAATGATCAGCGCCAACGCTCCGAAGTACTTGCTCACCCGGCTCGGCCAGAGAGCGGAGAAAATGCCCGGAGCGCTGTTGAAGCCGCGGGCTCCGCCGTAACGGCCGATGGTCCATTCGACCCAACAGATGGGGATGCCTAGAACGAGCAGCGAGATGAAGTACGGGATCATGAAGATCCCGCCGCCGTTCGTCGCCGCCAGGCCGGGAAATCTCAGGAAATTGCCCAGCCCGACCGCCGAGCCCGCCACCGCCAGAATCACTCCCAGACGAGAACCCCAGTTCTCGCGGGGCCTGCGACGTGCCAAAACGGGTTCGGTCGGGGCGTTCAGGGTTCCGGCCATCATGAACTCCTCAACAGAGATCGGGTGACTGCGATTGTGCGGCATGATGAACGGATTGAGGCTGTTTTGCAAGGAGCCTGAGCCTCCCGCAAGCGGGGGCTCAACGCGGCACGACAGGCCTTTGTGCGCGAGCCAAACGGAGGTCGCAACACGTTCACCGTCGCACCGGCAGCGGGCCTCATCCCCTCAATTCCGTCGACTCTTGACACAACCCCTGCGATCCATGACAACCTGCTTTCGGACGGGCTTTGCGGAGAGGCTCTCTTTCATCATGGCCGGGTGGCCGTGCATGCTCACTGAGGAGTCGTGTCATGCAGAAATGGCTTTGCGCGTGTGTACTGGTTTTCGCAGCGATCGCCAATGCGGCCGATAACGGGCCATGGAAGCTCGTGTTCGAGGACCGCTTCCAGCGGGCCGAGCTTGGACCGGACTGGGTCGAAGCCAAGAACGTGAGCATCGTCCACGGCCGCCTGTTTCTCAAGGGGCGGGCGGACGCCAGGCTCCGCCGCGGATTCCCGGGCGACGTGAAGGTGGAGTTCCTGGCTGAGGCCGACCCCGACCAGCCGCCCTGCGACCTGGCCGTCACCTTGGCCAACACCTTCCTCCTGGCTTTCGGCGGCGGCAACAACACCTTCAACCAGATCATGGGCGCGGGTGTGACCGTTCGGGACAACAAGCCCCCATTCCCGATCGAACACGGCAAGAAATACAAGATCGTCGCGGTCAAGGAAGGACCGATGCTGATCCTCTACTGCAACGACCACAAGCTCCTCGAGGCCAGGCTCGACGATCCGCTCGGAGGGCCGGAGTTCGACGGCGTCGCGCTGACCACCTGGAACGGCATGTATGTCGATTACGTGAAGGTCTTCGAGCGGACAACACCCGCGCCCGGCGGACCGGTGGTGCTGCGAGCCATGCCGGCGCTGGGATTCACCTGGAAAGATCGTCAACTGAGTTACAGCGGGCCGGCCGCCCTGACACCAAACGTGACCCAGGGGATCAGGCTGTACAACGAGCGAAAGTACCAGGAGGCCTTCGCTACGCTCTCGGCCGTCTCACCTGCCACACTCGAGAGCGCGGCCGCTCTGGCCTACGTGGTGGGCGACCTGGCGTTTCTGGAAAAACCGGCGCATCAGGCACAGGTCGCCAGAGTCGCCGCGGAGCTCGCCGCCAGGGCCCCCGAAGACACCAAAGCCAAGGATTTCGCCCTGGCCGCCAAGTGGTTCGCCGACTTCAACGTCTACAGGCGCGATCATCGGGCCACCCGTCGACTGATCGGCTGCGGCCCGGACAACAACCCGTTCTACTACAAGGCCCGCCTGTTCGAGAATCGCTTCAACTACGCCCATGCCATCGAGGGTGCCCATCGAGAGGGCATGCAGGCAGCGATCAATGAGTTCGCCGAACTCAAGAAGATCTGGCCCGAACACCAGGCCCTGCGCGAGTGGACCGGCGAGAAGATCCCCTGGGGCGAGGAACTGATCCGCCCCGAGTCGGACGGGCCGGCCTGGGCTCGCCACTTGCAGGAATCACTGGCCCGCCAACAGGCCGTCCTACGCTGGTGGTTCAGCGAACGACAGCTTCCGGACGGTCAACTCGGCGGCGGCTGGGGCGACGACGTCGAGATCCTTCGCGGTTGGGTGCCCATCGCCTGCATCACCAGCGCGGCCGAGCCGGTCATCGCCGGTATCGAGCGACTGGCCCAGGGCGTCTGGGACCACGTTCTCAAAGACGGCTACGATCCGTTCCCCGGCGACGTCGAGCACTCCGCCGAGCCGTCCTGCGATTCCCTGCCCACCATGATCGTCCTCCGCTACGGCGATCCGTTGTGGCTCGAACGCAACCTGCGATCCGCCAAGACCGTTCGCGAGAAGTTCATGGACCTCAACGAGCGCGGTTTCCTCCAGTTCATGTCGCGGGACTTCGGCACCGACGGTGTCAAACGCGGCCTGGGCAACGGCGGCGACAGCGGCTACCACGCGCGGGCAACCAAGCATTTCATCTATCTCGGCTGGTATGGGGTGCCCGAAGGCCGCGACGCGTTTGTGCAGTGGTGCGACACCTGGCGCGACGCCACCATGCGGCAGATCGGCCCCAAACCCGCCGGCTTCCCTCCGTCCACCTTGTGGTTTCCCTCGGGAGGCATCGCCCCGCCCGACGGAAAACCCTGGTATGACGAGCAGCGCAATTCGTACGGCTTCCCCGGCCTGCCCCTCATGATCTACGAGAGCTTCACGACGGCCTATCTGCTTACCAACGACCGTAAGTTCCTCGACCCGGTGCAGACGATGATGCACATGGCCACCGCCGGTCCGCTCCACAAGGGCGACCCCAAGCTGCCGCCCGATCATATCGAGAACCTCATGGCCCAGTGGTCGCACATGGCTTCGGCCGACGTGCTCAGCGCTTACCGCCTCCTGACCGGCGAGCGGGTCTACGACGAGTACATCCTGCGAATGGCCACCCCGACGCAACGCTACATGACCGACTACGACTTGGCCCGGTACGTCACGACGTTCGAGAAGACGGCCAACTCCTTGCGGCATAACTGGACGCAGCTCACCAGCGAGATCCTGCAAACCGATCGGGCCGGGTTGACAGGGTCGGCCGAGGTCTTCGGGGCCTACACCGGGGCCGTCTGCAGCTTCCGCGACAGCAAACCGCCGACCATCTCGGTAACCTACGACACACCGGACCTCAACTTCGCCTCGGTAGTGACCGAGACCACACCCGCTCGTCTGCGGATCATGCTCTACAACTTCAACGCCGAGCCGATGCGCGTCGGGCTCAAACCCTGGCGGCTGGTGCCCGGCGTCTACGTGCTCAACGCCGGCGAGCCCGTGCCCGGCGAATACGATTTCCAGAAACGCTACACCTGGACCGAACCGACCGAGGTGGAGCATCTCCACCGCGGCACGCCCATCTGGGTGGAAATCCCCTCGCACAAGGAGTGGGTCGTCGATCTGCGACTGCGCAAGGCGATCGAAAGGCCCGCGATGCTGCCGGACTTGGCCATCGCGTCGCGGGACATTCAGCTGAAGGACGGCAAGGTCGTTGTCCGGGTTCACAACATCGGCGGAGCGGCGGCCGGACCGTTCGACGTCGTGGCCCAGGCCGGGAACGGCGACACCTGGACGCAGCTTGCTCACGCCAAAGTCGATGGGCTACCGGCCATCAAGAGCTTCGAGCCCTCGGTTCGAGAGATTGTGGTGAACGTCGACCCGGACAAGCTTGCTAACGCCCGCATCCGCCTCGACCCGCAGAACCAGGTCCAGGAACTCTACGAACTGAATAACGAAGCGACCCTCAAGTAGCGCCGACACCCCAAGTAGCGCCGACACCCCAAGTAGTGCCGACACCCAAAGTAGTGCCGACGCCCTCGTCGGCACAAAACCGATCGGCCAATAGAGGGTATTGGCCCAGAAGCAGCGCCGACGCCCTCGTCGGCACAAACTTCTTCTCGCCGACGCCATCGACCGGCGACATGCGTAGTGCCGACACCCCAAGTAGCGCCGACACCCCAAGTAGCGCCAACGCCCCAAGTAGTGCCGACACCCAAAGTAGTGCCGACGCCCTCGTCGGCACAAAACCGATCGGCCAATAGAGGGTATTGGCCCAGAAGCAGCGCCGACGCCC
>DAOOIV010000082.1 GCA_035384605.1 Phycisphaerae bacterium | reverse complement strand
CCCTGGCGCTATCGCCAAGGCCATTCTTGCCTCGAAAGTGTTCAACTTGGGCTAATCCTCCGACGCCATCAAGCCGAACTCCCGCCCGACCGACATTATGTAGAGCGGCCGAGCATGACCTGCGGCAACGGGTTCAGCCTGCGCTGCTCAGGAGGGACGTGAAGAAATCATGAGTGCGTGCGTCGAGGCGACGAAACCGTCTATCCCCGTGATCGCCGAACGCCGTGACCCCAGAAGCCCGCTGTTCTCATTCAAACGGACATCGTGGCTGACCCTGGTCCTGCTGGTGGCAGTAATACTCGTGGCGGTCATCGAGTTATCGGGTCTCACGGAGCAGGTCTCACCGCCGGACCGGGCGGCAGCCTGGAAGGTTTGCACCCTGCTGGTCATGTCCGTCGTTGCCCTTTTGCTGCTGGGCCGTTGCATCGCCCGGCGCAGTCTGGAGCACGTCGAGATCCGACTTCGCCGTTTGATGTGCGGGGACCCCGGGATCGAGGAGCTGGACACATGCGTGCCGGACGTTCTCAAGCCGGTCATGGGGGCACTTAATGAATACGTTGCCCTAGTCTACTGGCGCATGCGCCAAATCTGCGATCAGAAACGCGCTCTCGACGAGCAAATGCGGGGTGTTGAGGCTGCCAAACGCGGGATCGAGGCGATCATCCACAGTCTGGGTGAACCGGTGTTGGCGGTGGATTCTCAATGCCGGTTGACCGTGGCCAATGCGGCAGCCGGCAGGCTGTTCGGGTTTCAGCCTGCCGACGCCCGGGGACAGGCTATCGTGGATCTCGTAAAGGACGCGCACCTGGCCGCCCTTCTCGCGGACACCCGCGCCCTTGGTGAGTGTCGACGGTATCGGCAGACCGAGTGCAAGATCCAAATGGGCGAATCTACCCGAACGTACAAGATGACGATCTCCACAGTGATTGACGACTCCGGTACGGCTCAAGGACAGGTGGCCGTGTTCCACGACGTCACCCGAGAGCGAGAGATCGACCAACTCAGAACGGATTTCGTCTCGACGGTATCGCACGAACTGCGGACCCCGCTTTCCAGCATAGGGGCTTATGTTGAAATGCTGTTGGACGGCGAAGCGCACAGCGAGGTTCAGCGTCGGGAGTTCTACCGGATCATCGAGGGCGAGACGCAGCGTTTGAAGCGTCTGGTCGACAACATCCTTAACATCTCGCGGATCGAGGCAGGGGCCCTGCCAATCCATTGCGAGCCCGTGCGAGTCAACGATGTGGCCCTCGACGTGGTCAATGCTCTGGCACCGCAGGCGGAGGAGAAATCGCTCGTGCTGGACTTCGAAGCCGGCGAGGCGCTGCCCGACCTGAGGGCCGACCGCGACCTGCTGCATCAGGCGGTCATGAACGTGGTCGGCAACTCGATCAAGTACACTCCGCACGGCGGCCGGATTCGCGTCACGACAGCCCTGGATCGCGAGGCCTCGCGACTGACCGTGACCGTGACCGACAACGGCATTGGTATTCGCACACACGACCTGCCGCACGTCTTCGACAAGTTCTACCGGGCAAAGGAGATCGCCGGCATTGCCGGTGGTACCGGGCTGGGGCTCAGCCTGGTCAGACACATTGTCGAAACCGTCCACCACGGCGAAGTCTGCGTTTCCTCCAAGCACGGACGGGGCACGACCATGTCACTGCGGTTTCCCGTGGTGCTTCCGCGTGAGGAGTGCAAGTCATGATCATGCAACAAAAGCGCATTCTCATCGCCGACGACGAGACGCACATACTCAACGTGCTGTCGATCAAGCTTCAGAACGCAGGTTTCGCGGTGATCCCGGCCGAGGACGGTCTTCTGGCCTGGGAGCTGGCGTTGTCAGACCCGCCGGATCTGATCATCACCGACTACCAGATGCCGGGCCTGAGCGGAGTGGAGCTGTGCGCCAGACTTCGCAATCACCCCGCGACGGCCGATATACCGGTGATCATGCTCACAGCTCGAGGCTTTGCGATATCCGACAAGGAGGTGGTCCACGGAAACGTCCGCAGGGTGATCGACAAGCCGTTCAGTCCTCGCGAGATCCTGGCGGCGGCGAACGAATTGCTGGAGCTGGTGCCGGCCGCAAGCCTTTGAGACCGGACCCGAACAAGCGGAAACCCGCGAGTTCGCAACGCTGCTTTCCATGGCCGCATGATGAGGGAAAGGACACGGACCTGATCAACAAGACGACACATGAACCCGGTTTCCTGCTCGGCGAATGCTTTGGCCCGTGGTCTGAGTCCTGGTCTCGGCTGGGGCTCTGGGTCTCCTTGTGGAATGAACGAGCCGAATGCGTTGAAGGAAACCGTCCGTCATCGCCTTTCTGGGAGACGCTTGCCGTCGGCTCGAAGATCGCCTGGCAACGACTTGCGGACGTTGCTCGCGAAGTGTTGTGCCTTGGTCCGGTATTCACCCGGCTGGATCCGGAGCCCGGCGTTCACGTCGCCGGGATTCCGGTAACCTGCCGGCAGAGAACCGTGGGAGCAGTCCTGACATGCGTTCTGGGGTCCGAGTTTGCGGAACCGGATCGCATCAGACGGTTCTCGCACCGTCACGATCTGGACGCTGTCCTGCTTGCCCGCCTGGCTGCCGAGACACCCCGTCGCGGCGAGGACGAAATGCTCGCCTTCGCGGACATCTTCTCCGCCCAGGTCGGGTCGATGACGGATCGCGCGATCGCCAGGCGGGACGTCGAGGACCTCTCCTCCCAACTTGCAAACGCCTATGAGCAGTTCCGCCTGCTCTATCGCCTCAATACTGAAATGACCTTGTCGCACAAATCGACGGTTCTGTTCAGGCATATGTGCCAGGATCTGCTGGCGGCCACCGTCATTGAGAGCTTTGCCGTCGTCTTGAGCCCGGACGGACTGTCCCAAAGTGAACCCGTCTGCGTCGTTGCCGGCCCGCTGGATATCAAGCCGGCCGATCTTGTCCGACTGCATGATGAATCGCGCCGTCTGCCCACGAACGCCGGCGCATGTCTCGTCGTCAACAACGTTGCGGAGCGTCCTGAACTCGCTTGGGCGGCCGCGTGGCTCAATCAGTTCATCCTTTTCCCGCTGTCGAGCAACGACCGGTACTTTGGCGGTATTCTGGCGATCAACCGGAGAGACGGGCAAGACTTCGGCTCGGAGGAGGTCCACTTTGTCGGAGCGGTGGCCCAACGGGCATCGACTTTCCTGGAAAACGCCCGCCTATACGACGATCTCGAGCAGCTCTTCATGGGCACGCTGCACGCCCTGGTCAGCAGTATCGACGCAAAGGATCCCTACACCTGCGGCCATTCCCAGCGCGTCGCGTGGCTTGCTCGCCACATCGCCCGGCTGGCCGGTGTCACGGAGGAGGAATGCCAGCGGGCCTATCTCAGCGGTCTCCTGCATGACATCGGTAAGATCGGCGTCTCGGAGGCGGTGTTGCGCAAGGAGGGCCTGCTGACGTCGGAAGAGTACGAGGAAGTCAAACGCCATCCGGGAATCGGCGCCAATATTCTCAAGGGCGTGCGGCAGATTGATGACATCGTCCCGGGCGTTCTGCACCATCACGACCGCTACGACGGGGGAGGATATCCCTTCACCCTGAAGGGCGACGAAATCCCGCTGCTCGGACGAATCGTGTGCCTGGCCGATTGCTTTGATGCCATTACCACCCACCGACCCTATCGGAAAGCCCGCCCGATCGAGGACGCCCGGGCTGAACTGCTCGCCTGCGCCGGGCGTCAATTTGACCCGGTTCTTACCGATCTCTTCGTTCGTGAAAACCTCCAGGACGTCAGTCGCGAAATTACCCGTTCGTGCCGCAGCATTGGCAATGAACCGGTCGCCTGATGATTCTCTGCGTTGATCGAATCCGCCGCCCTTGCCAACTGAGAAGACTCCCACGACAATCCAGTACCGGAGTCGGCTTGAGCGGATCAGCCGTAGGCTGATTCCGAGCGATGCAGGAACATCATGATGACGGCGTTAGCCCGGAGGATTGGTTACGGACTGGCATTGGCCGTTGTGCTGGCCGCCGGCTGTGCACCTATCGGAACGGGCGCTGCCCGACAAGCTGCGCGCTCGACAAGCGCGACTTCTCAACCCGAAGCCAAGCAAGACAAGGCCGTCGACCTCCGTTGCCTCTTGATTCCTTCGTCGCTCGCGCAGCCTGTCCGCATCCACGTGGTTGAGCACCGGCTGACGGAATCCGCTGAGACCGGCTCGACGACACAAGATGTCGATCTCGATTTGCACGCCTTGCTGAGGGCGGTCAAGGTCCGAGACGACGGCGCCGTCGAAGCAACCCTGCGATTCGTGCGGATCCGGATGAAGGTCGACGCGCCTCAATCGTCGCTGGCTTACGATTCGGAAAACGACAAGGCCGGCAAGGGTGATCAACTGGCGGATCTCATGGAGGCTGTGACCGACGCTGAGTTGACTCTGCTGGTCAGTCCCGACGGTCGTTTGCTCGAGCTTCGCGGACTCGACCACAGATGGAGGCAGGCCGGCGTCATTGTCCCGCCGCCGCACCTGCTCGCCGTCTACTGGTTCTTCCGTGACAATTGCATGCTTGAACTCGTCGGCGAAGCGCTGTTCCCGGTCATGCCTGCCGGTCGGGCGCAGGTCGGCGAAACCTGGGAAGCCGAAATCCCCGCTGACATCCCGCTGGCCGCGCGGCTGAACTCATGTCTGCGCTGGAGCCTCTGTTCCGTCACCGACGATGATCCGGTACCGGCCGAAGTGTGGTTCGAAGCCAAAGGAACAGTGCGGTTGGCCGACTTACCGATGAAAGATACGTCGCCGGGTATTCGCCCTTATCTTAAGTCTGGCACTCACAATGTGGAGGCGAAGCTCTGTCCTGCGACGGGTACGTTCCAACAAAGCAGCAGCCGCCTCATCGATGTGGAACTCATCCTCACGCCCCCCAGTGGAAAGGAAAGACTGCGAACGACGATTCACCAGGAGCGACGGCTGACCGCACAACGGGGTCCAGCCCGACGCCCCTGAGGTTTCAGGAATCGCGTCCCGGAAGTGAGTATCGATCAGCCTGATACGATGCAGCTTGTGTTGATGCCGCCCCAGGTTGGCTCGGCCCCGAAATAAAGCTGGTACCACACCAGTGACAGTCCCACACAGGCGATCGCGACGATCCACAAGGCGACGACCGCAACGCGATACCGCCGGTACCGCCACAGAACCAGGCTGCCGAATCCGAGCAACGCGAACTTGTAACAGGTCAGCCCCTTCGGACCGAAGGGCAGCACTCTGCCGACCACGGGGTTTAACTCCCAAAGCATGCGTTGGTGGGCGGCGAGCAGAGTCAGTTCAAGGTCAAAGCAGTTGACGATCCAGACTCCGATCAGGAGCCAGATGAACCGGCGATCCTGCCGCTCGCGCGGACGCGAGGGAATGAACGTGCCCGGATCAGCGGGTCGTGAACATGCCGCTCGGCAGGACGAAGATGAGGGGAGTAAGACCTCCATGCCAATTGTATCGGAACGGACGAACAAGACTTTTATGAACACGCGACAGATTCTGAAAACGCGGCCGTTCGCACGGTGGCGTTTTGCCCCGAGCGACTCTATGATGGCGGGCATGCACGAATCATCACTCAGACGCTTGCTTGAACAGGTACGTCTTGGCCGGCGATCCGTGGAACAGGCGATCGGAGACCTCAGGCACTTGCCCTATGAGGATCTGGGCTTCGCGAAGATCGACCATCATCGGGCGATTCGCTGCGGCTTTCCTGAGGTGATCTACTGTGAGGGCAAGACGATCGAACAGGTTTTGGCGGTCGTCAAACACCGTCTGGCTTATGGCGGCAACCTTCTGGCCACCCGCGCCAGCCTCGCAATGGCCAAAGCGGTCCAAAAGCGGTTCCCAAAGGCCCACTACAATCCGATTGCCCGGACGATCACCATCAGGCAGCCCTCAGGGAAGGCCTCGACCGACCTTGCCGAGCGGAAAAAAGCTTCGTCCGATTTCGTGGCCATCGTTTGCGCCGGAACCTCCGACCTGCCCGTCGCCGAGGAGGCCCGCGAAACTTGCGAAATCATGGATCAGCCGACTCGGCAGTTTTATGACGTCGGCGTGGCGGGCATCCACCGCCTGTTGGCCCATTCCGCCGAGCTGAGCCAAGCCCGCGTCGTTGTCGTATGTGCCGGTATGGAAGGAGCTTTGGCCAGTGTTGTTGGCGGGCTGGTCGGTTGTCCGGTCATCGCCGTACCAACCAGCGTCGGTTATGGGGCCAGCTTCGGCGGTCTGGCTCCGCTGCTTACCATGCTGAACAGTTGCGCCGCCGGCGTGGCCGTTGTGAACATCGACAACGGCTTCGGCGCCGGCTACATGGCCGCCCTGATATGTCGTGCAGCACAGCGGCCGACCGCCGAGAGCGAGACAAGCCAGGCGAATGAGCCCAAGCCGAAACGAACACGCAGGCGATGATCGGTTGTGCAGAGAGAGTGACACATGACAGCCAAGTGCAGACACATTCACCGTGTCCCGGTACTCCCTCCCCGTGCTGCAGACGCCCATAAGGGCACTTTTGGACGGGTTCTTATCGTTGGGGGAAGCGTTGGCATGGCCGGCGCCCCCGCCTTGGCCGGCTTGGCAGCGTTGCGAAGCGGGGCCGGCCTGGCGACCATCGCTGTACCGGAGTCCGTCCAGCCTTCCGTGGCCATTATGTGTCCCTGCGCCACGACCGTTCCCTTGCCCGAGACCCGCGACGGCCGTATCGATCCCCCCGCTGCCGAACGTAGGCTCAAGAAGCTGGGCCTGCTGGGTGTGCCGCCGGACGGTGCCCGGCCGGACGTGGTGGCGATCGGCCCGGGTGTCGGGCGAGGACCGGCTACCTATGGCACCCAGTTCTGGCAGCTCATTGAGGCCATTCGGCGACTGGGTGTCCCGGCGGTTATCGATGCCGACGCCCTGAACCTCGCCCCCCAAGGTGGCCTAGAGGCGGCCAAGGGCTGGCAACACTTCGACCATGCTCGGACGGTCATTACCCCTCACCCTGGTGAGCTGGCTCGGCTGCTCGAAACCTCAATCGCTCAAATCCAGGCTGACCGGGAGGGCCACGCCATCCGTACCGCGCAGGCCATGCGTGCGAACAGCAGCCCTGACGGCAGTCCGCCGGTTGTCGTTCTCAAGGGGGCCGCAACGATTGTCACTGACGGTGAGTTGGTCTACACGAATAACAGCGGCAACCCCGGCATGGCCACGGGTGGCAGCGGTGACGTGCTAACGGGGATGATCGCCGCACTTATCGGACAGGGGATGACCCCGTTCGACGCAGCCATCGCCGGTGTGTACTTCCACGGGTTGGCTGGCGACTTGGCGGCCAAGAGACTCGGCCAAGTCTCGATGATCGCAACGGACATCATCGATGCCCTGCCCGAGGCGTTTCAGAAAAAGCCACGTCGCGGCCTCGGCCAACCAATACCGGCGGCGCAGGCCGGTACCCCGGAACACTATCGGGCGTGAGAACCCATGCAACGCCGCATCGCACATCTCCCGCTTCACGGTGGCAAGGCCCCGGCTTGGCTGTTCAAGCGAATGCACCGGCTGGCCGGTTCCGTCGTACAGCTCATTGTCGCCGATCAGGGCCCGGCCGAGATGTTGCGGCGGCTGGCAGACCCGCTTTGGTTCCAGGCGTTCGGCTGCGTCCTCGGGTTCGATTGGCATTCGAGCGGCCTGACCACGGTCACCTGCGGCGCCTTGGGCGAAGCCTATCGGCGGATGGGACCGGACCTCGGCATCCACGTCGCCGGCGGCAAGGGCGGCGCCTCGCGCAAAACGCCCGAGCAGATCGCGGACATCTCCGCCCAGCGATCTCTGCAAGGTGACCGCCTGATCTACTCATCGCGCATGGCCGCCAAAGTGGACAGCGCCGCGGTCCAGGACGGATATCAGATCTACACGCACCACTTCCTGTTCAGCGACGACAACGAGTGGTGCGTTGTCCAGCAAGGCATGAACGACGCAACCGGCTACGCCCGGCGATACCACTGGCTGGGCAGCACGGTGAGCGATTTCGTCTGCGAACCGCACAACGCTGTGGCCTCCGAGCCGGCCGATCCGCGGCTCCTGCTCAACATGGTGGCTCGCGAGGCAGATTCCTCGCGGTTGCGCTCCAGTGAGCTGGCCCGGCTTCAGCCCGATAAGCTGCTGCGCGAGATCACTGCCGGCCCATCATTGTTCCTGCCCGCGCATCACCCGGTGACGCCGGCCGACATCAACCCCGAGCGGCTGCGGCGGATTCTGGCAACTACTTTCGAGAGACAACCGAAAGACTTCGAGACGCTGCTCGGCTGCCCGGGTGTCGGACCGAAGACGATTCGCAGCCTTGCCCTGCTGGCCGAGTTGATCTACGGCACCCCCGCCTGCCGCCGCGACATTACCCGCCGCTGGTCGCCCGCCGATCCGCCCACTTTCACCTACGCCCACGGCGGCAAGGACGGCCATCCTTTCCCTGTGGACCGCTCTACTTACGACAAATCCATCGCCATTCTCGAATCCGCGGTTCGCCGGGCCAGGATCGACCCTGGCGGGAAGGATCAAGCGTTGTTCAGATTGTCGAAGTGGATGGCATCAGCCGGCCCCCCGTGACGGACGTGATTGCCGCGTTCTTCGATCAGCGTCGGTTATCCGGTGTCATCCAAGGCCCCGAAAGGTCAGAAAACCACCGTTGTGCGGGGTCCACCGATCCTGGGTTGTCAGGTTCCAGGCAAGCATGTCTGGTGACCTGCGTCTACAGGTGATAGGGGTATCGTTGCGGCCGGCTGAGCAGGCGGTTGGCCTGGTCGTCGCCGATCACCTGTTGCCGCTCGCCGTCCCAGACCAGTCTGCGTCCCAGCAGGTATGACAGATTGCCGAGATTGCAGAGCGTCGCCACACGGTGGCCGATCTCGATGTCGACGGCCGGCCGTGTGCCTTCGCGGATGGCGTTGAACCAGTCGGCCTTATGATTCATGTTGAAGTCTTCGTATTCGTCCGTTCGTGGCGGAACGACGCCGCCGGGCGGTACCTCGAAGTTGGTGGCTTCAGGTTCCGCAGCTTTGTAAGCGCCTTCCCACTCGAGAATCAGTCGCCCTTTCTCGCCCCAGAAGACGTTTCCGAATTCGGTCTTGCCGACCTTCTCGCCCGGCTGCCCCCAGATCAATTGCCAGTCGGGATTCTTGAATGTGTAGGTGACATCCATCGTGACCGGGCAGTCCCAAAGCCCCTTGGTCGGCGGGGTACCCGTGGCCTCGACGGCGAACGAGATCTGCTCGTCGGCGTTCATGCACCACAGGATGGTGCTGAACTGATGTGCCCCGCGATCGCGGATCTGCCCGCCGCCCGACTCCATCATCCAGCGGAACGTCCCCGGGCAGTATCGCGGGTTGTAAGGCCGCCATCGAAGCGGCCCCAGCCACAGATCCCAGTCCAACTCGGGCGGCGGGTCGCAATCCGGTACCGGGTGCTCGTCCGCGGGTGTTTCGTAATGCCAGCATGTCACCTTCGTGACCTTGCCGACAATGCCGTTGCGGATGGCCGTGCACGTGGCGTGAGCACCCTTGGCAGTTCGTCCCTGGGCACCTACCTGGACGGCCCGCTTATACCGCCGGGCCGCTGCCACCATGGCCTTGCCTTCTTCGATTGTGACCGACGCCGGCTTCTCGACGTACACGTGCTTGCCACATTCGCACGCGTGCACGGTCTGCACGGCGTGCCAGTGGTCTGGGGTCGCGATCACGACCGCGTCGACGTCCTTGCGTTGGAGGACATAGCGGTAGTCGCGGTAGGGCATGACTCCCGGCCCGGCCATCTCGACCGCCTTGGCAAGTCGCCTCTCGTCCGCGTCGCAGACGGCCGCGATGTTGACCTTGCCCTCGTTCCTGAACTCCAGCAGGTTCCTGAGGTGAACCGTACCCATGCCCCCGACGCCGATGACGGCTACTGTCAGACGTTCATTCGCCGATGTGCCCGAGGTGGCCGCCAGCGAGCCTGAGGGAAGAATGTAGGGCAAGCCAACGGCGGCGCCGGCGACAAAACCGGTGGTCTTGATCAAGCTGCGTCGTGATATCGGGGTGTCTTGCTTTCGGCTCATGGCTGAGACCTCCCAGGAAGCGGGGGTGCTGGAAGGATCTTAACGACGGGTATCTGCCCCGTCCATGTAAACCTCCCGGTGGGCTGTTTCAACCCGGGGTCTTCGGGCTTGCCTGTCTTCGGGCAGCCCTCTCCGGATTCGCGGAGAGCTGAGGGGTTCAATCCCCCCATCAGGCGCCCCAGTGGCAAACCGGGCCCGGTAACGCAAGTTCGGCCTTGACTTTGCCGAACTATATGGCATAATTGCCATGAAGCCATGAGGACCAGATCCAAATCACATTATGAGGTTCGAGCCCGGGTTGCTAAGGCCTTGGCTCATCCCAGCCGCTTGTTGATTCTCGACGTCTTGGCCGAGGGGGAATGTTGTGTCTGTAAGTTGACGCCTCTGGTCGGGGCGGATCAGTCCACGGTGTCCAAACATCTGGCCATCCTCAAGAACGTCGGACTGATCGAGGACCGCAAGCAGGGCCTCAATACCTACTATCGTTTGAAAGTCCGCTGTCTGGAAGGTTTCTGGAGATGCATCGAGTCGGTATTGAAACACAACCTGAAGGAACAGGCCGCGGCGCTGCGGGCGTGAGGCGGCCGGGACCGCTTTTTGTTACGCCGGGTTCATGGCAATCTGACCATATAGGCATGGAATTGCCCGCATCCGAAGTTCGACGAACGGAGTCTACGCCGCGAGATTGTGTCGAATGATCACCGACTGGAAGTCCGAGTCCAGGAAGCTGATGTGGGGTATCGTCGTTTTCGCGGCCTGCTTCGCGATGCCGGTGGACTGGCCGCGATTCAGCAAGGCCGTGTTTGAAGCCCTGGCACTGACCAAATGGTATGCCCAGGAGCACGTCCTGCTCTGCCTGATCCCCGCTTTCTTCATTGCCGGAGCGATTGCTGTTTTCGTCAGTCAGGCGTCGGTCATGAAGTACCTGGGCCCCAAAGCGCCCAAGGTGCTGGCCTATGGCGTGGCGTCTGTAAGCGGCACGATTCTGGCGGTTTGTTCGTGTACGGTGCTACCGCTGTTTGCGGGGATCTGGCGGATGGGAGCAGGTCTTGGTCCGGCGACGGCATTCCTCTATTCGGGTCCGGCCATCAACGTATTGGCCATCATCCTGACGGCCCGCATTCTGGGCCTTGAGATCGGTATTGCCCGTACCGTCGGGGCGATTCTCTTCAGCATTGTGATCGGTCTGATCATGCACCTGATTTACCGCAGAGAGGAGACGGCCAAGGCGGATGCGGCCATAGCGATGCCGGAACCGCAGGTCGATCGGCCCTTGTGGCAGAACGTTTTGTACTTTGGTGCCATGGTCGGCATCCTGGTGTTCGCCAACTGGGGCAAGCCGGATGTGACCTCGGGTTTCTGGCATGGGGTGTGGTCCGGCAAGTGGCTGATCACTTCGGTTTTCGCCGTTGCCTTGGCTCTCATTCTCGGTGTCTGGTTCAACATCAAATGGTGGAAGCTGGCTGCGGTGGCAGCGGCAACGGTTGCCGCCTGGCTGGTCAGCACTTCCTGGATCGCACCTGCCATTCATGCTTCCGCCGGCGGTCATCATCTTCCATGGGAAGCCATGATTCCCTTTGCCGTGGCGGTGGTCGGCCTGTCGGTCATTCTGGCCGGCCGGGACGATCCGTCCGGCGAATGGTTCTATCAATCGTGGACTTTCACGAAGCAGATCACTCCGCTGTTGTTGTTCGGCGTGTTGGTGGCGGGCTTTCTGCTGGGTCGGCCGGGTGAAGAGGGCATGATTCCCGACGCCTGGGTGGCGCGTCTGGTGGGCGGTAATTCGCTCTGGGCCAACTTCTTTGCGGCGATCGTCGGCGCGTTCATGTACTTCGCGACGCTGACCGAGGTGCCGATCCTGCGGGGGCTCATGGGCTCCGGCATGGGCAAGGGACCGGCCCTGGCGCTCCTCCTGGCAGGTCCGGCCCTGAGTTTGCCGAACATGCTGGTCATTCGCAGCATCATGGGGACGCAAAAGACGATCGTGTTCGTATCGCTGGTCGTGGTCATGGCCACGATCTCGGGAATGGTTTTCGGCGCGATGCCGTAGCGGGAGAAAGATCGTGAACAAGGTAGGGCACGGTCGGAGTCCTGCGAAGTCCCATGGACGAAGCAGGGCAAAGGCCTGCCGCCCCACGCTCAATCGTACTGGAGGTTTGATATGAAGATCGAGATTCTTGGCACCGGTTGCCCCAAGTGCAAGACGCTGGCGGAAAATGCGGAGAAAGCCGCCAAGACCCTTGGCGTTCAGTACGAACTGTGCAAGGTGACGCAGCTTGCGGACATCATGAAACGCGGGGTGATGATGACCCCGGCCCTGGCGATCGACGGCGAGGTGAAGTCGGTGGGCAAGGTTCTCTCGGAGGCCGAGATCACCTCGCTTCTGACGAGTGCGATGCCCTGACGGTCGTCGCGGCTTTTGCCTTGAGGGCCTGTTGAGGTTGGTCTGATGATCCGGCCCTGCCAACAGTGTGATGGCGCGTACCCGATCGGCATGTGGATGTCGGCGCTGCTGATTTGCATGCTGGTGATCGCGTGGAAGCATTGGCCGCGTATGGGACGGATAGGTCGCGTCGGCATGATCGCGGTCTGCATGGTGGTCTTCGGCGGGTCAATCGCGACCAGCTATTGGCAGCATACGAGCGGTTCAACAGACGGAGCATGCGGCACGTATTTCACACCCATTCTTCCGCCTCCTGCCACAGGACCGAGCAGTCAGCCGATGATGGGCGCTGCAACGGTTGCTTCGCAGCCGGTCGCTGAATCCTTCGTTTTCGAGGCTTCGCCGGATGTGGGTGCCTTTTATTTCCATCGGACGGTGCGCTGCCATTCCTGTTTACAGATCGAGGAATGGGCCAGGCAGGTGATCGAAACGTACTTCGGCGAAGAGCTTGCCGGCGGGCTGATCGAGTGGCGCCCCGTCAACATTGACGAGCCGGGAAACGAACATTTTGAGAAGGACTATAGACTGACCACGCAGTCGCTGGTGCTGGTGCGGATGATAGATGGGCGGCCGGCAGAGTGGAAGAATCTCAAGTCCGTTTGGGAATTCCTGGGGGATTACGCTGCTATGACAGAATACGTGCGGAGCGAACTGTCGGCGTTTCTCCATGACGTATACGGGATGTAGGTTGGATACCGCAGAGCAGGAGAGATGGTTGTCATGAACAATTCCGCAAGGTTAGGCATTGTCGCGGCCCTCATGGTTGTGGTCGGCGTCACGGTGACCCTCAAACGCAAGAATCAGGCATCTCCCCCTGCGGCGGATCCGCCGCAAACACAAGTGAATCCGGAGGTCCCGCCTGCGGAAGCGGATCGGTCGCAATCGCAGTCGAATGCACAGGACCAACCCGCCGAGGCAACGACCGGACAGGACTCAACGGCCGCAAAGAAACTGCCGCGGCTGGTTGATCTCGGGGCGGGCAAGTGCATCCCCTGCAAGCAGATGGCCCCGATCCTGGAGTCACTCAAGAAGGAGTACGCCGGACGATTCGAAGTCGAGTTCATCGACGTTTGGGAGAATCCCAATGCCGGCAATCTGTATCGGATTCGCATGATCCCGACACAGATCTTCTACGATTCCTCGGGCAAGGAGCTGTTCCGACACGAAGGCTTCTACGGCCGGGAGGACATCCTCAACAAGTGGAAGGAACTGGGTATCGAGTTGGCGGACGATTCGCAGGCGAGCTGAAGACGGTTTTTCGGACGGTTGCTGGGACATACGCAACTGGGGCGTGCAAATGATTGAGCAGCTTTTCACCGCCTTGACTCATGCCGTTGAGGGCACACCGATCGTTGCTCTAGCGGCCTCTTTCGTCTGGGGCATCCTCAGCATCATCCTGAGCCCCTGTCACCTGGCGAGCATTCCGCTGATCGTCGGTTTCATCGACCAGCAGGGACAGATGACCACCCGGCGGGCCTTCGGCATCTCCACGCTGTTCTCGGTCGGCATCTTGATCACCATCGCCCTAATCGGGGTGATCACGGCGGCGGCGGGGCGGATGATGGGCGACATCGGCCGTTACGGCAACTACTTCGTGGCAACCATTTTCTTCCTGGTCGGCCTGATCCTGCTGGATGTCATCACCATGCCCTGGTCCGGCCCCGGCCAGGTTCAGATGAAGCGTAAGGGGGCCTTGGCAGCCTTCATCCTGGGACTGGTCTTCGGGATCGCGCTCGGCCCGTGTACCTTTGCGTACATGGCCCCGATCCTGGGCGTGGCCTTCAAGGTCGCGACGACCAGCGCCCTGTACGGGGCGATCCTGCTGCTGGTCTACGGCATCGGGCACTGTTCGGTCATCGTGCTGGCCGGCACCTCGACCGAACTGGTGCAGAAGTACCTGAACTGGAACGAGCAGTCCAAGGGTGCGGTGATTCTGAAAAAGATTTGCGGTATCCTGGTGCTGCTCGGCGGTGTTTATCTCTTGTACACGGCGCACTGATCTGGTGGGAACGTTTGATATGAAGACGATGTTTCTTGTAGTGGCCTCAACGGCATTTGTCATGACGGGCGGAGGCTGCGCGCCGAATAGTGGCGACCAACCGAGCGAGGATGCGCTTATCATCTTCCACAATGGTACCGGGTCGGCGTGTCTCGCGGCGCTGGAGTGGCTGGGCACGATGCAATCGGAGCATCCGGACCTGGTGGTCGAAGAATACTTGACCACCGAATTCGCTAGTTTTTTGTTGCTTAACCAGATGAAGACGCTCTATGGCCAGAGCCAGGGCGTCTCGACCACATTCGGCTATCTGCCCATCATCTTTTACAGGGGACAGGCGTTTTCCGGATTCAACGATGAAGTGCGGAGTGCCCTGACCGTGCTCATCGAAGCAACGGAAGCGCCGGCTTCGTAAGGCAGGAGAAAGCGAGGATGGATATATGACTGACCAAACGGGTTGTGCGTGCGGCGCAGCGCCGACGCTGATCTTCGCCTGTTCGGGTGCCGCCGATGTGGGTGAGATTGCCGACCGGGCGGCGAGGCGACTGGCTCGCGAGGGGGCAGGCAAGATGTATTGCCTGGCCGGTGTCGGCGGACGGGTCAGCGGCATCCTGGCCAGCACCCAGGCGGCCGAACAAATCCTGGCGATCGACGGCTGTCCTCTCGCCTGCGCGAAGAAATCACTTGAGCATGCCGGGATTAGCCGGTTCAAGTACGTCCAACTCGCCGATCTCGGCATGACCAAGGGCGAATCACCGGCAACAGATGACCGCATTGCACAAGCCGCGACGGCCGGGATTGCCGCGTTGAGTTGAGAGACGCTTGGTTGTTGAGCCGGTCGGAGATGGAAATGGTTTTTCTCAGACGTTTTTCGTTTGGTCCCGTCGCCAGGTTCCTCGGCTGGTGGGCCAGCCTGTTCGGATTCATTGCCGCGGGTGGAAGCTCGGTCTGTCCGTGCTGCGGTACGACCGGCTGCCCCATCGGGCCGGCAACGGCCGGCGTTCTGGGTGGTGTTGTCGCGCTGCTGCTGCATGTGCCTCGATGGATTGTGAAATCAGTTCGTCGATGAGACAGGGTGTGGGTATCGTGTAAGAAGGATGGGGACTCTGTTCCAGCCGCGCCTGATGGACCGAGGTGTGCGATGAAGAACGCGCTGATCGTTGTCGGTGTGATCGTGGTGGTCGTGGTTGTTGCCTTCCTGAAGGGCTCCGGGCCGGAGCCTCGAGGCTCGACGGTTCCGGAGACGAGGCCTTCCAGCGGCCTGCCCCGGCTGGTCGAACTCGGGGCGGGCAAGTGCCAGGCCTGCAAGGCGATGGCCCCGATCATCGAGCAGCTTCGCAAGGAGTACGCCGGCAAGATCGAGGTCGAGTCGATTGACGTGATCGAGGACCGGGAGCGAGCCCGGCAGATCGATTTCAACCTTATCCCCTCACAGGTCTTCTTCGACGCCGATGGAAAGGAACTCTGGCGGCACGAGGGTTTCATGCCGAAGGACCAGATCGTGGCGAAATTCAAGGAACTGGGGTATTAGTCCCTTCCGTCGCAACTGGTGCGCATTTTGCGCGCATGTTTCCGGATCGCAGAACGTTTGGGTTGCGGCCCGCAAAAGGGCGGTCCGCCTTAGCCTCTTCCGTCGCGACTGGTACGCATTCTGCGCGCATGTTTTGGTTGCGGCCGAAGGTCGCCTTGGAAGATACGGAGTGTCTTCAGCAATGACCGACCGGTTGGCCGTTCCACGCACTGCGTTCAATCGAGGCGGGGCTCAGCGGACAAACCAGTTTACGGGGCACCGGCTTGCTCCAGTGCTCGCCGTTCTCATCAGAAAAAGACTCGTGCGGCGCCTCGCGGCCGGTGCGTGTCCACATCAACAGGCGACCGTGCTTCAATTCAATCCCCCCGCGGAATGGCGCGGATGTTCCTTGGTCGGCTCGATAACCAGAAGTGTCCTGACGCCGGGGCGGATTGAGCCAGCACAACAGCGTCGATGAGCAATACTGCGACAATTGCGGCTCGACACATTTCAGTAATCTCCTCTATCCGGACAAAGCAGGCCGGTCGAGCCCGACTTGGCGCGGCCCGAACGAGAGTATCCTATCGTATCGTCGCCGACAAGGAGAATAGGTCTTTGCCGGTACACGTGGTGAATCGCATAATGATTCAAGAGGTGTTCGTCTGGCCGCTGGCGTCCGGCGCGGCCCGAAGCCCGCAAGCGCGAAGGAGTGTACCGTGGGGCGTCTGCTGCACTTCCTCACACACGCCAACAAGCTCTGGATCATCCCAGGTTTACTGCTGCTGGTCAGTCTGGTCTATCCCGGAACGCGAGAGCTGCACCTGTTGCTCATCCGGCTGTATTGTCGTATCCCTGGACCGCAGACATATGTCCATGGCCAGCCGCCAGGATGCGTGATATATGTCATTCCAACAGTCAAGTTCAATAAAAACACAGAACGCCGTATCCTCGCAGAGAGCAACCGCTCGGTCGATACCTTTGCGCTCGCGCACGTTGTGAACCACAACTACGCGTCTCTGCCATCGGCAGAGACGTGCTCCGGACACCCCCTCTTGCCTTGGGTTGCATTCAGAGCAGCCGACTTGGCATATTGGCAGGCATGGCGGTCCGAGGCACACTCCGAGACACAACCGAGTATTGAGGATGACCCGAGGCCCTCGGTTGCGATAGATGAGGCGCTCAAGATCATACGTATGGCTCAGGCGAACGAGCCCGAGAATGGGCTGCTTTGGCTGGCCGAATCCGTCGTCCATTTCGCCGGCGGGAGTGAGGAGACCGCCTTTCAAGCGATCCGCGAGGCCGCGAACAAGAAAACGTCGAACGATCATGTGCACATGTTGTTCCCCTATCTGCGCGACCTGCTCGTCCAGCATGGTTTCCCTCGGTTCGATGCCTCGTGGTCGACACACCTGGTCGCTTGGGATCGCCCGGGACGATTGTGCAGGCCACGCGTGAGGGAGGAGCTTCTCGATCGCATGATTTTGGCGGTTGAGAACAAGGACGACGCTCGTCTTATGGAATTGCTGAGCCATCTCATCGCTCTCTACGAGGGATGTGCTCACCAGAACGTCTCCTTGGGAAAACCGGTTGGCGCAGGCGAGAGAATGATCGCAGGCATGATCTCGCGACTCGGCCGCCAGATGCCCGATGAGAAAGCCGACTATGCCGTTCGCAAGCACGCGGAGGAGGCGGTCTTATACGACTATCTGGCAGAATATGCCAGCACAGACCTCTCCGCGCGATTACGGGAACTCGCTGACGCGGATCAGACAGGGCGACCAGGAATACCTGGGCCTTCAGGCTCGGAGGCGAATCACCTGCTCAAAACGGCGATTCTGAGCAGCGCCGCCTCGGAGATAGCCTTTCTGCTCATGGGTCTCGGACTGGCCACATTGATTGCACAAACGTCTTTCGGCATGATCCGCAAACAAGGGATGCTGCATCAAGGGCGAGTAGCCAGGTCTTGGCTCTGGCCGTCGATGCTCTTGGCTGCGGTGCTGATGACAGGCGCGGTGTTCAACGCCCTGGATCTCACTCTCCAGCCGGTAGGGCTACGAGTCGCTGACCGGGAACCCTCGCCTAGCCCTACGCAGTCAAACCTTGGTACCGCTGTCGCCTTTGCCGCGATTCTCCTGCTCGTGCAGTTTGTCAGGACAAAGGTGCCGCGGCTCTATCGAGTCAGTGTGGTGGTCATGTTCTGTGTATGGCTGGTCCTCGTGGGAGTCGCCGCCTGGCTTAGAGAGGATGCAGTCACACGGCTCGCTGCGTCGTACGCAACCTCGTCCTGACCTGCGAAACCCCGCTCCCCAGAAACGCCGCATCTCGCCCATCCGTCACGGGAATCGGGGGCAAGCAAGCAGCCGCCGGCTTTTGACCGGCTCTCCGCGAGAGTCTAGAATCTGCCCAGGAACCGTGCCACTGTGCGCCGGTTGTCGACTGTAACCTGTTCAAGATCAGGGGGGCTGAATGATGAAGTGCAGGATGCTTGCGGCGTTGATGTTGTTGGTCACACCGGCCGCTGCTCAGGTCCGCAAGGAAATCCGCTTACCCGATCCGCCCGGATACAAGATCCTCAAGTGCGACTTCCACATACACACCGTCTTCTCGGACGGCCTGGTCTGGCCGACGGTGCGCGTCGACGAGGCCTGGCGCGAAGGGTTGGATGCCATCGCGATCACCGATCACATCGAATATCGGCCTCACAAGGAAAATGTCGTCGGTAACCACAACCGGCCGTTCGAACTGGCCGAGGGGCGGGCCCGGCACCACAACATTCTGCTGGTCCGCGGTGCGGAGATCACCCGCGACACGCCGCCGGGGCATTTCAACGTGCTCTTCACGCAGGACAACCAGCCGCTGGACACGAAGGATTTTTACGAGGTCTTCGACCACGCTGCCGCCCAGAAAGCCTTCATCATGTGGAACCATCCCGGCTGGCAAGGGCCGGAGCGCGGCCGCTGGGGTGAGGAACAAACCCGCCTGCTGGAAAAGGGCCGGCTCCACGCGATCGAGATCTGCAACGGCGACGAGTACTACATCGACGCCCATCGAATGGCGACGGAACGGGGCCTGCCGATGATGGGCAGCTCGGATATTCACGAGCCTGCCCCAACGGACGGACAGAAGGCTGACGGCCACCGTACGATGACCCTCGTGCTGGCGAAGGACAAGAGCCTGCCGGCGCTGCGTGATGCCCTCGACGCCGGCCGAACTGTCGTGTGGTACCGCAATCTGCTCATCGGCCGCGAACCGCAGTTGAAAGCCGTCTTTGACGCCTGCCTCCGTGTCGAATCGCTGCACCCGCCACAAGCCAAGACCACCTACGTGAAACTGACCAATCAATGCGACAACGACATTGAGCTGGAGCGAATTCAGCCCGGCCAGCCTCGCAAGATCACAGTACCGGCCCAGGCATCAGTGATGGTCAGACTCTCCGGACCGGATGGGCAGGCCACCGAGAAGGTGACCTACAAGGCATTGAATTTCCTGACGGGAGTCGATCAGCCATTAACCGTGGAAATTGCGATCCCCAGGCCCGCTTCGCAACCCGCCTCCGCTGCGGCCCGTTGAACCCACTGTCAGGCACGCTCTCGCGAGGCACCAGCAAGGGAGGTAACGACGATGCAACACGCACTTCTGGTTTTCACGCTGACTGTCGGGACGGCATGGGCGCAGGTTGACCCATGGCAACAGGCCCAGGAGAACGGCCGGCTCAGCCGGAAGGTAGTGAGGTTCTCCAACCGCTACGCCTTCGGCTGGCTGACCTACGCCGACCCGGCCAGCGGGCTGTTTCCACGCAACATCACCCGCGACGCCTTCTGGAATGCCCAGGACTGCGCCGCGGACAACTACCCGTTCATGGTCCTGACGGCGTTCATGACCGACAACTACTATCTCAAGCAGAACGTCCGCCACATCCTGCAGCAGGAACAGAAGCTGTGCAACCGGTTGGACTCGCTGCCGGATGATTTCCTCTTCGCCACGCAGAAGTTCCGCGAGCCCGAGCCCGATCTCGACCGCATCATTTTCGGGGCCGCCGAATACTGTAAGGACGGGCTGATGCCGATCACCGAGTGGCTCGGCCCAAGCGAGTGGCTCGACCGGATGCAACAGTTGATCGCCGACATCTGGAAACATGCCCAGTACGACTCGCCGGCGGGGAGGATCCCCTCCACCAACGTCGAGGTCAACGGCGACCTGCTTCAGACCATGGGACGCCTGTACTGGATGACCGGCGACGACCACTACAAGCAATGGTGCTTCCGGCTGGCTGATCACTACCTGCTGCACGACAGTCTGATCAAGAAAGACAGCCTCCGGCTGCGCGATCACGGTTGCGAGATCCTCGGCGGCTTGTCCGAGGCCTACCTGATCGCAGCCCGCGAGGACCCCGACCGTCGACAGCGATACAAGCCGGCGATGTACGCCGTTTTGGACAACATCCTGAAACACGGCGTCAACGAAGACGGCTTCATGTACAACGCCTACAATCCAAGCACGGGCGAGGTCGTCAACAAGGACCTCAGCGACGGCTGGGGTTATGTCTACAATGCGTTTCTGACCGTCGCCATGGTCGACGGCGAGAACCTCTACCGGCACGCCGTCGCCAAAGCGCTGTCGAATCTGCATAAGTACATGACCTACCCCTGGGAAAAGGGTAGCGCGGACGATCTGGCCGATCCGCTTGAAGGAGCGATCAACCTGATCGCCAGAATCCCCACCGATGCGGCCGTAAAGTGGATCGATACGAGAATCAACACGCTCTTCGAGCGGCAGCGCGACGACGGCATCGCCGAAGGCTGGCACGGCGACGGCAACCTCACCCGTACGTGTCTGATGTACGGTCTCTGGAAAACACAGGGCATCACCGTCGCGCCTTGGCGCGAGGACGTTCAGCTCGGTGCGGTCCGCCAAGCCGATGGTTCGCTCCGCATTTGGCTCGAGACCGGTTCTCCCTGGAAGGGGTATCTGCGGTTCGACCGGCCGCGCCACAAGGATTACTTCCACATGCCGCTGGATTATCCACGAATCAACCAGTGGCCCGAGTGGTTCACGGTCAACGTATCCGGTCGATACAGGGTGACCCGCGAAGAAATGACCGCGGAGACAGTTACCGGCAAGGACCTGCTGAACTACCCGCTGACACGCGATGCCGACAAGCCGATCAAACTTACTATAACACCCCTCAAAGAGCTTGAGGTTAATTACGACGAGTCCAGGGTCGGCACGTACACCCTGCCCGATCCGCTGGTCATGCGCAGCGGCGAGAAGGTAACTGACGCCGCAATGTGGAAGACCAGGCGACGACCCGAGATACTCGAACTCTTCCGAACGCACGTCTACGGCCGGTCGCCCGGCAGACCGAGTCAGATGACGTTCAAGACCTTCGATAACGAAGCCAAGGCCCTCGACGGCAAAGCAACGCGCAAGCAAGTGACCGTCTTTTTCACCGGCAAGGAAGACGGTCCCTCGATGGACATCCTGATGTATCTCCCGAACGCGGTACCCAAACCGGCCCCTCTGTTCCTCCTCCTGAACTTCTCGGGCAACCAGGGTGTTCACTCGGATCCGGCGATCCGACTCACGACTAGTTGGGTACCGAACTGGAGCCTCGGTATCGTCAACAACCGGGTGACCGAGGCCTCGCGAGCGGACCAGGAATCACGGTTTCCGGTCGAACAGATCATCAAACGAGGTTACGGTCTGGCCACGATCTACTACGGCGACATCGACCCTGACTTTCATGACGGCTTCAAGAACGGCGTTCACGCGGCATTTGACCCACCTGAAGGGCGCAAGCCGGACTCATGGGGTGCGATCGGCGCCTGGGCCTGGGGTCTGAGCCGGGCGATGGACTACCTGGAGACCGATCGCGATGTCGATGCGAAACGTGTGTCGGTGCTCGGCCACTCGCGACTGGGCAAGACTGCCCTGTGGGCCGGGGCACAAGACGAGCGGTTCGCGATCGTCATTTCCAACAACTCGGGCTGCGGGGGCGCGGCCATCGAGCGGCGCTGGTTCGGCGAGACGGTCGAGATGATCAACGATCGCTTTCCCCACTGGTTCTGCGAGAACTTCAAGAAATACAACGGGCGTGAGGCCGAGCTGCCGGTTGATGCCCACATGCTCATCGCGTCGATCGCCCCAAGACCCGTCTACGTGGCCAGCGCCGTCGAAGATCGCTGGGCCGATCCGAAAGGCGAATTCCTGGGGGCCAAGGGCGCCGATCCGGTGTACCGATTGCTGGGCTTGGAGGGCCTGCCAGCAGAAGAGATGCCGCCGGTGGACCAGCCGGTGATGGGCACCATCGGCTATCACGTCCGCACCGGCAAGCACGACCTGACCGAATACGACTGGCAGCGGTACATGGATTTCGCTGACAAGCACCTGAAGTAGGGCACGGTCGGAGCCGCCAAAGGCGGCGCAGACCTGCCGGTTCGCTGTTGATCGTGCTTTCTGAGAACCCGGCGGCCAACGAAACGGCAGGTCTCGGTCGCCTTGGCGACCTCGACGCTGCCCTACCTCTTGGATCTTCCGCTATTTGCTCACTCCCGGAGCGCCTTTCTCAACACTGGTTCGAGGGTTTCCGCGAACCGCAGGTAGCCGAGATCCGTCAGATGCACGCCGTCCACAGCGGCTTCACCGTCGGTGCCGGTCAGGCTCCGATTGGTCACGTAAATCAGGTTCCTCACACCGCCCGCCTTGAGGTTCTCATACGCCTTTCGCAGGGCCGCGTTCTTGTCTGCGACCGCCTGCCGCTGCTTGGTCAGGAACGCCTCGCCCTGGTACGGCACGCTTTCGACCAGCACAATGGGCGTCTGTGGCCTGGCCTTGCGAAGTGCTTGCACGAACGACTCCAGCCGCTCCTCAACCATCTGCTTGGTCATGTTCGGCAAAGTGTCGAGAACGTATACCGACGCGTCGATCTCACCCATCAGCACGGCCAACTCCGGGTCCATCCGCCCGTTGCCTGAGAAGCCGAGGTTGATCACCGGGCGGTCCAGCCATCTCCCCAGGATGGCGGTGTAGACCATCCCCGGCCGCGAGGCGCATCCGCCCTGGGTAATCGAGGTTCCATAGAAGCACATCGGCCGGTCAAGCCCGGCTGGGCGCGGAGCGGGTTGAGCCAGAGCGGCCTTGGGAACCACGCCGATCTCCAGCGCCTTGATTCCGTTGTACAGCGGCAGGTACAGCATGTACTCGTGTGCCCCGGCCGGAACGTCCCCGGCCAGCACGACCTCATTCGTCTGTGCGCTTCGCGCTCGACCCACCGCAACCCATCGCCACCGGTTATTATCCCTGACGTACAGGTCCAACCCGCTCACTCCGGTGGCCGGCATGTGATCCATCGCCATGTTCTTCGACGTCGTCGTCCATCGGGCGGCGACCCGATCCGAATCGGTCACGAAACGAACACACAGCCCGGCCGAGTTCTTGCTCAGGCCCCACACTTCGGGGCGAACCACATTCTTCGCCTTGGCCGGCAAACGGTCATAGAAGTCCTCAGTCGCCGCCCAACCACGACCTTCGACGGTAAGCAGCGCTGCGTCATACCAAAGCAGATCGGTCTTGGAGTCCTGGACACCTCTGGCCGGATCGAGCCTCGTCAACCCCTTGATGTCCAAACCCTCCCGGGCTTGCTGCTGACAACCCACGGCCGGCAGCACCATCAACAGCGCAAGGACTGGATGACTCATTCTTCCGGCAAGACAAGCAGTTCTCATCAGGTCGCCTCCTCATGACCTCTCTGGCAAACACCCCTTCGTATCGTGTGGGGTCCTCCTTGTCAAAACCCTCAACGAGCCCGTCTCTCCCGAACAAGTCGCCATACACAAGGGATACCAAGCAGAACATTCTGCTTCCTCACAATGCCACAACCACTTCCTTGTTTTCTTTCGTCGCGCCGGCCCATTTCAGACCGAGCAGTCCCACGCTAGAATCCTCCTTCATGAGCGGAACTTACCAAGAGTGGTTCGGAGGCTATGCCATGAAAGCCCTGTGCGTCTCATCGTTTACCATTGTCGCCTGCACTCTTGCCGGACTGTCGTTCCGGCCTGCCGCAACCATGGCGGCTGAACCGTTCACCCTGAACAACGGGCAGATATACCTCATGCTCGATCACCGGCTGGGCGGAGTAGGAGACACCTGCAAATTGGAGGTCCACCCGTTCCAACGGTACGCCGGCAACCCGATCATCAAGCCGGACCCCCAGTGGCCGCACGGCGTCGGGCAGATCCTCCGGGACGAAAACGAACAACTGTTCAAGATGTGGTACTACGCCGGGATCGCCGACACCATCCTGGTAGGCTACGCGACCAGCAAAGATGGCATCCAATGGGAAAGACCGTCGCTGGGCCTGTTCGAGGTTCGCGGCAGCCGCGACAACAACATCGTCTACACGGGCGTCGTGCCTGCTTTGGTCAGGCATTTCCCGAAGGCCGCGGCAGCAGACCAGCGCTACGTGTCGGCGCCGGTCTGAACATGCTGTAAATCCGCCGGTTTGATGATGCGGTGA
>DAOOIV010000081.1:14697-25289 GCA_035384605.1 Phycisphaerae bacterium | reverse complement strand
TGGCCGGTACGAGGTAGGCAAAGCTCTTGCCCACGCCGGTGCCGGCCTCGGCGAGAAGGTGGCGGGACCGTCCGAACGCCCGTTCCACCGCTGCGGCCATCTCCAATTGCTGGGGACGGTGCTCGTAACCGGCCAACCGCCGGGCGATGAGTCCATCGATTCCGAGAACCTCACTGACTGTCGACACGGGCAGACTGCCTCGATCATCACGCCGTCAGATCCCTGACGAAGCCGATGGCAAACCAGATGGACATTGCCGAATAGACAACCGCCACGAGAGTGATCGCAACCGCCACAAAGGTCGGACCCCGGATCCAGTTGCTTTCCTGCATGGTCGCGATGATGTGCGGCTGGGCGAGAATCAGCATGCAGATCATCATCACTCCTTGCGTCGGCCAGATGGAGATGGAGTGAAGATAGCTGTAGATCCAGACCGCCCGTGAGACGGCCGTGGGCCGACCGACTTCGGCGCCATGAAGGAAGTGGCCGCGGATGTAAAACATCTCTTCCACCCGGCCATCGGGGTCGGTGATTTTCTCTTTGGCGCCGTTTCGGGCGTCCCCCCCCAGATAAGCGTAGACCACGGTGTAGACCAGGAAGTTGGCCAGACCACCGACGATCAGCCAGATACAGATTCTGTTTCGGGTTCGGCGCTGCACCGGAGGCTCCATCAACGCGTTCGAGCGGCCGGGGCGATGACGCCCTCGGTCGGGCTTGAAGCGGTCGCGTACAGTTTTTTCGGTATACGGCCAGCCAAGAAGGCCAGTCGGCCCGCTTCGACCGCATGTCGCATCGCATGGGCCATGCGGACGGGGTCGGCGGCTCCGGCGATGCCGGTGTTGAGGAGCACGCCGTCGCTGCCCAGTTCCATCGCGACGGTCACGTCCGAGGCGGTTCCCACGCCGGCGTCGACGATCACCGGGTAGTCGGGATCATTTTCCTTGAGATACTCGATGATGATCCGGATGTTGTTGGGGTTGAGGACGCCCTGTCCGCTGCCGATGGGCGAGCCGGCCGGCATAACGCTCGTGGCCCCCGCCTCTTTGAGGCGCTTGGCCATGATCGGGTCGTCGGAGGTGTAGACCAGAACGGCAAAACCCTCTTTGACAAGTTTCTCGGTTGCCTGGAGACTGCCGATCGGGTCGGGCAGAAGCGTCCTCTTGTCGGCGAGGACCTCAAGCTTGACCCACTGTGCTCCGGGGTTGTCGAGCCCTTCAAGAAGCTCGCGGCTGAGCCGGGCAGCCCGGACGGCGTCCTCGGCGCTGAAGCAGCCGGCCGTGTTCGGCAGAATGGTGTAACGGGTCGGATCCAGGGCATCCAAGAGGCTCTGTTCCCGCTTGCCGCCCTCCGGCCGCAGAACATCGCGGCGCACGGCCACGGTCACCACCTGGCAGCCTGACGCCGCCAAGCATTGGTTCATCACCTCGTAGTTCGAGTACTTTCCCGTGCCCACGAAGAGACGGGATGAGAACTGAAAAGGACCGAGCTTGATGCCCGCATCGGTCATTCAACCACCTCCGACAAGGGTTACGATCTCGATTCGGTCGCCCTCTTTCAGGCGGGTCGTATCGAAGACCTTTCGGGGGACCAAATCGCAGTTGATCTCGACGGCCACGTGCTTCGGCTGCAGGTTGTATCGCCCCACGAGCGCGGCCACGGTCGTGCCCGGATCAATATCCTCATCCTTGCCGTTGATCTGCACGCGCATCGTGAACACGGCCTCTTGAGGCGAACATCTGTCTCGCGCGCCTCGGTTGGACACCTCAGACCATCTCAAAGGACCTGATTATAGAAACGGCCGGAGGAGGAATCAACGAGATGTCCGATCCCAGCATGCGGCCGGCGGATCGACGGCTTGCGGTGAGGAGGGGATAACGGTCGTTGGCGCTGTTTTCGTCACGTCGGTTGTGCATTGCGGGCAAGCGGCCGGGGAGACCGTTCGAGCAGGTGGAAGCTGCCAGCCGGAAAGGTCGTCGGCGGCGTCTTGCATGCAAGCTTGGGGAAGTGGCCGGCGCGGCGGCGGTGGGCTGCCCAGATTCAGGACGAGAAGCTATACTATCGACCCAAGCCTGAACCTGCGTGGGGACCGGCCGACCCGGCAGCCAGCCGGGCTCGATCTGCGTGGGAGGAATGGTCATGCTGTTGAGAACGACTCTCATCGGTCTTACCGCTGTGGTTGCCATGTCAACGACTTCGAGCGCCCAAGCCATCAACGAGGAGTTCAGGTCCATTTTCGATGGTAGAACGCTCAACGGCTGGGACGGCGACCCGGTCTATTGGCGCATCGAGGATGGAGCCATTACCGGTCAGACCACGCCGGACAAGCCGCTCAAGCACAACACTTTCCTCATCTGGCGAGATGGCGAGCTTGATGATTTCGAGCTGGTGCTTGAGTATCGCATCTTCGGCGGGAACAGTGGCATTCAGTATCGCAGTTGGGAGGATCCCGACAAGTGGGGCAAGTGGGTCGCGGCCGGCGAGCAGGCCGACATTGACGCCACAAACAAGTACACCGGCATCTTGTACAGCGAGCGGTCTCGGGGCATCCTGGCCCAGCGGGGTCAGAAGGTTGTCATTGGCGAGGACCACAAGGCCAGGGTCGTGGGCACGATCGGCAGTGCCGAGGAACTGGCCGCCAAGATCCGTAATCAGGACTGGAACAGCTACCGCGTGGTCGCCCGCGGCAACCGCTACGTGCACGAGATCAACGGGCAAGTCATGATCGAGGCCGTCGATGAAGACCGTCAGGCCTCGCGCCGTTCGGGCATCCTGGCCCTGCAACTTCACGCCGGCGATCCCATGAAGGTGCAGTTCCGCGACATTCGGCTTAAGCGTCTGCCGATGGAGGGCAAGAAGAAGATCGTATTTGTGGCCGGCACGGCCAGTCACGGCTATGGAAGTCACGAGCACAATGCGGGGTGCCTGCTGCTAGCCAGACTGCTGAACGAGAATGTGCCTGCCGTCCATGCGGTGGTGTACCGCAATGGCCGGCCAACCGACCCGACGGCGTTCGACAATGCCAACGCGATCGTCTTCTTCGCCGACGGGGCCGGCGGCAATATGATCAACAACCGCCTTGCCGAGGTCGGGGCCGCGGTTGACCGAGGCGCCGGCTTGGCCGTTCTGCACTACGCACTCGACGTGCCCAAGGGACCGGTCGGCGACCACATGCTCAAATGGATCGGCGGCTACTTCGAGCAGCACTGGTCGGTCAACCCGCACTGGTCCGCGCGGTTCGCGGAGTTGCCGAATCACCCGATCACGCGGGGGGTCAGGCCGTTCGAGATTGAGGACGAGTGGTACTACCACATGCGGTTCCGCGAGAACATGGAGAACGTCACGCCGATTCTCAGCGCAGTTCCGCCTGAGCGGACACGAGAAGGGCCGGACGGCGCCTATAGCGGCAATCCGCACGTTCGGGCGAGAAAGGGCATGTTGGAGGTGGTGGCATGGGCTTTCGAGCGACCCGATGGTGGGCGCGGATTCGGGTTTACGGGTGGGCACTTTCACTGGAACTGGGCGCATGACGATTATCGCAAGCTGATGCTCAACGCCCTGACGTGGGTGGCCGGCGCCGAGGTGCCGCCCAAGGGAGTGCCATCGAAAACGCCGACGTTCGAGGAGTTGGATGCCAACCAGGATGAGCCTCGCCCGGCGGATTTCAAGGTTGAGACGATTCGGGCCAAGCTCAGCCAGTGGAGCGCGGCGACTCGTCCTTCATGACAAGCGAGACACTCGAACACCATTGAAGCTGACAATCGACGCCACCGGTGACCTGATGAATTGAAGGGTCTATCTGTGGCTATCTCTGGAGAACAAACCATGCTGTCGACACTGATCCGCCTCTGCTCACAAGCTGCTGCTCGTCGCAACGGAATCATCCTGACATTGGCGATGGCCAGTACCCTGCCGGCGTTCTCATTGGCAGCACGGGCTCAGGGCGTTGCGAAGAGCCCGGCCGACGTCCGGGCCCACATGCTCCGCGAGGCCCATCGCAGCAAGCCGGATTACGTCGTCTATGTCCCGCAGCACTGGGACAGTTCGAGGCACGATTCGCACAACGAGCACTTCCTGGTGTTTGAGGGGCCGGACGGTTCGCTGATGGCCGTGTGGACGCAGGCTCTGGAACAGCCCGGCCCGAAGAACCGCATCGTTTTTTCGCGCTCCGATGATGACGGCAAGACCTGGGCATCGCCTTCGCACGTCGCCGGGCCGCGGACGCCTGACGACCCGACGCACATGGCCAGTTGGGCATTCCCGATGGTATCCAGGCGTGGACGTATCTATGTGGTCTACAACCAGCACCAGGGCATCAGCGGCTGGATTCCCATGCACACCGGAACGATGGACGCGGTGTACAGCGACGACAACGGCCGCAGTTGGTCAAAGCCGCAGACCATTCCGATGCCCAAGAGTCCGTATGACGACCCTGCCGGCAAGACGCCGGCCGAGTGGATCGTCTGGCAGATACCGATGCGGGACATGAACGGCGGCTTTCTTGTCGGATACACTCACTGGCTCAACCCGGCCCGGGCCACACTAAAGAAAGTCGAGGGCTGGACGCAGATCGAGTCGGTGTGCGAGTTCATGCGTTTTGAGAACGTAGATGCAAACCCGGAACCCAAGGATTTGAAGGTCAGCTATTCAGGTTGGGGCGACAAGGCCCTGCGCGTCCCCCACTTCATGCACCCGCTGCTCAGCATCGCCCAGGAGCCGAGTATCGTTCGCCTGCCGGATGAACGGTTATTCTGCGTGATGCGAACCAATTCCGGCTACATCTGGTACAGCGTGTCGGCCGACGATGGGAGAACGTGGTGCAATCCGCGTCCGTTGCTGCGCAAGGACCACGGCCAGCCCATTCTTCAGCCGGTGTCGTGCTGCCCCATTTACCAGTTGGCTGACGGTCGTTATGTTCTGCTGCATCATAACAATCGAGGCAATATTGAAGGGAGATCCGAGCGAACCAGCGAGCCCCGACGACCGGCGTTCCTGGCGCTGGGCGAGTTCCGCCCGACGGCCGATCAGCCCATCTGGTTCAGCGAATCCAAGCAGTTTATGGACAACGACAACGTCGGGCCGAACGGCCTGAGCAAGGAGGTCGATCCGAAGGTCAACACAGCCATCGGCATTTACAGCAGCTTCACCACTCGCGGCGGCAACAACGTTTTGTGGCACCCTGACCGCAAGTGCTTTCTGCTGGGCAAGAAGGTCACGGATGAGTTTCTGGCGGACATGACGGTGCCGAAGGAGTAAACCCGCACAATTGTCACCAAGGTTGTCGATGCGGTCTCGGGGTGCGCGGCATCGAAGAAATGGACTGAGCGGCCCCGGATGGGAATCCGGGGCCACAGGTCAAAGGCGGCGGCTCGCTTGGGCTGATCGCTGATCGCTGACAGCTCATCGGCGACAGCTACTGCTGAAACTGAAAGGCATACAGGTCCGCGTCGCGGATGGTCATATGCAGGCGGATCGGCTTGCCTGCCAGCGAACTCACGTCGCTGTTGCGTTTCCAGGTGACCGCCCGGTCGACCTCATTGCAGGTGTGGATCAGGTCGCAATCGTCAAGCGCAAATCCCTTGATGGGGCGGCCGTCGGCGTCCAGGATCTCGACCTGGACGATCCCGGCCGCGGAGGTGTCCACATTCAGGCTGAGCTTGCTTCCCTGGAACACAAGGGGCGGGGTGGTGAACTCGCCGCCGGTGTAGGCTCCTCGCACGGAGACAAAGCCGTCGCGGCGTGAGACCAGCCGGCTGAGCACTGCGATGTTCTGGCTGGCGTTCAGGCCGGCTTCGGCCAGGAGGCGTTTGTTACGCTCGTCGCGGTCCCAACCGTGGAGCCAGTCGCTGGCCCGGTAGTACAGGTACATCTCGCGTCCCGACACGTCCGGCACGAGGCCCCAGATGACCCGCGTGGAGGCCCAGTCGAATTCCCCTTTCATGCCCAGCGGGACGAATGACCGGCGGTCAAATCGCTGCCAGTTGATGCCGTCGCGGCTGGCCGCAAATCGCGTGTCGAGCGGCCCGGCGTTGGTCGGGACTTCCTTGGGAAACTCGGCCAAGCCGTTGATGTAGTGATAGTAGGCGGTCGGGAACATGTAGTAGGCGTCTTGGGCCCACGGGTATTTAATGGCCGCACTCATATAGAAGTCAACCACCGGCGTGTCGCCGTGGTGAAGGTCGTCGCGATCGCCGCCGAAGACGATGGGGAGGTCCTGCACGGCCGGAAAGCCGCCCAGATGATCTGATTCGCCGCGAGCAATGCAGCGGCCCTGGGAGCCGGGGTCGCTGCGGTTCTTGCGGACGTAGCAAACGTACTTGTTGATGCGGTCGTCCCAGAAGATGACATTCTGGGAGTCGAGGTGATGCCCTTGCTCTTGCGGGCGGGCGGTGCAGACCGATTCATGGGTCTTCTTCCAATGGATGCCATCGCCTGAGGAGAAGATGTGAATCGCCTGGCCCGCCTCGACGGGCACGTCGAACCTGCCGAGCATGCGAAAACGCTCATCGTCGGGGGCGTTGGGATCAAGGAAGACCATGACACCGTCCTGGCCGATTTGCGCGCCGGCGGCGCCGTGGCCGACAACGATGTTGTTTCTGCGGTTGCCCTTGTACTCGATCAAGCCCAGTTCCGGCTTCTCCCAATGGATGCCATCCTTGGAGCGGGCGTAGCAGATGCAGCCATTCTTCTCGCCGGTGTGCCACTGCACGGTGTCCATGACGTGATACCACATGTGGTATGTGTCGCCGACCTTCATGACGCTGCTATAAGGACCAACGCCGCCTGTCTCCCATTCGTGGTCGGGCTTGATAGTCATTTCGCCGGTCTTTCGGGGCTGGTGAACGGTCAGCTCGAGGCCTTTCGCCCGGGTCATGAACCGGCCGTCGATGAACACCTGTCTGCGGTCGCTGATATCAATGGGCTTGGTGACCGTGTCCGCCAAGGCTGCCGGTGAGCGGGCAGTGGCAGCCAGAACAAGCAGGAAACCCTTGAGCAAGCAGGTTTTTCCGCGGGTCATCATTAGTCGCACCTTTCCTTTCGCACACCCATTTGCCGGGCCTGTGCAGAGCATACCGGGGCACTTGGACAGCCCGCAAGTTCACACAGGCCGATCGGGATTCGTCAAAGGCCGGGGGGAGGTCTACAATGACATGAAAAGCACCGTACCAACCACATTGGAGGACCGACGGTATGGCATTGACGCCATCGACAATGCTTCCCCTGGGGACTCGCGCTCCGGATTTTCAACTGCCGGACACTTCAGGGAAGACGGTATGCCTTTCGGATTTTTCCGAAGCGCCGGCTCTGTTGGTGATCTTCATGTGTAACCACTGTCCCTATGTGAAGCATGTTCGGGCTGAACTGGCGCGAATGACCGCTGAGTTCAAGGACCAAGGCGTCGCCGTTGTGGGGATCAACTCGAACGACGTCAACAGTTATCCCGAGGACAGTCCCGAGAAGATGCGAGAGGAAGCCGTGGCGGCCGGCTACGCGTTTCCCTACCTTTACGATTCCAGTCAGCAGGTGGCCAAGGCATATCGGGCCGCGTGCACGCCGGACTTTTTCTTATTCGACGGCCAGCGCAGACTGGTCTACCGTGGTCAGATGGACGACAGTCGACCCGGCAACGGCAAGCCCGTAACCGGTGCCGATCTTCGGGCGGCGGTCAGCGCCGTCCTGGCAGGAGAACCGGTCCATTCCGACCAGAAGCCAAGCATCGGCTGCAATATCAAGTGGAAGCCGGGAAACGAGCCGACGTACTGAGGCTATGTGGCCGTTTCAGGGCTTTTTGGGCCGCGGGAGATCATACTTGCGGAGCTTGTGGTAGAAGGTTCGTCGGCTGAGGCCCAGCCGTTGTGCCAGTTCGCAATGGGTCACCGTGGATCGCGACATGGCCTCGTTCAGAATCATTGCCTCGAACTGCTCGACCATCTCGGCCAGGGTGAGCCGGCCGCCACGGAGCATGGCGTCTACCGCGGAGCTGAGCACATTGACCATTTCGACATCGGGATCGGGCGTGGCCTGCTTTTTCAGCAGGCTCGGCGGAATGTCGCTCAGTTCGATTCGCGTACCGGCCACCTTGAATGCCAGGATCTGCCGAACCGCGTTTTCCAGCTCGCGAACGTTTCCGGAGCCGATCGTGCGTGAAAGGACTTCGTATACCCGCTCGTCGACGCCTTCGATGGGACGAGGATAATAGGAGGCGTACTGGCGGAGGAAGAACTGCACCAGCGGTGGGATGTCCTCGGGTCGGTCTCGGAGCGGCGGCATGGTGAGCGAGATCACGTTGAGCCGCTGATACAGGTCGAGGCGGAACTCTCCGGTTTGCACAAGTATGGGGAGCGGGCGGTTGCAGGCGGCAATAACCCGTACATTGACCTGGCGCTCGATATCGTCACCGACGGGCAGGATCTTGCCCTCCTGGAGGACCCGCAGCAGCTTGGGTTGCAGCGGTTTTTCCAACTCACTGATTTCATCGAGGAGCAGTGTTCCCTTGTCGGCTGCCAAGAAGTAACCGGGGCGGTCTTGTGTGGCTCCCGTGAACGCGCCTTTCCGGTGACCGAAAAGGGCGCTTTCCGCCAGTGTTCCGGTTATGGCCGCACAGTTGACGGTCAGGAACGGATAATTGCGGCGTTTGGGATCCATCCGATGGATGGCTTCTGCCAAGAGTTGTTTACCGGTGCCCGACTCTCCGCAGACCAGAACGGGGGCATCTGAGACCAAGGCCGCCCGCTTGGCCTGAAAGAGCAGCTTGGCCATGATCTGGCTTCTGCCCGCGATGCCAGCCTCGTCAAAGATGGCTCGAGACCTAAGGTCTTCGCCCTCGCGGACGGAGGCCTCGTATCGGTCCAAGGCCTGTTTGAGGGTGTCCACCACCTGGTCCACTGCCATGCAGGGAGCCCATTCCACGAAACTGGTGGCGCCTGAAACCACGGCTTGGCAACAGGTTGTGACGTCGGCACCCTGGGCGATCAGAACTACGATTTGCGAATGAGGCGACTGCTGTTTGATCTGCCTGAAAACCTGGAGGCCCTGGCTAAGAAGGGTACCGGATTGACTCGCGTCACAACCGGACTGGGCCGTCGGGCCGGGGCAGATGGCCACGTTTGCCGCGTCAGCGAGATCGTACAGCACCAGCGGGCAGAGGTCGGCTGCCACCCTGGTCACGGCCTCCGCAGCGGACTGCACCCAGACGACATCGAAGCCGCCTCGGGATTCCAGAGACCGAATCAGTCCTTCGGTACCCTCTGTGCTGGAACGGACAAGCAGAACGGCGTTTTGAGACGTACGACTAAAACGCACGATCTCCTCTCTCCTCCCTTTCCCCTCTCTCCCTTCGTCAGCTACGCACACTGCCGCGCCGACAACTCTCCCTTGCCCCTCACCGCTGGCGCGGTGACCCTAGCTTCATCGTATTCAGTATACCGGCCCATATCCCCACGACGCAAGGCCCGTGGGGCGGACTGCTCATAAAATGGCGAAACCTGTGAGTCCTGTGAAACTCACCGTCCGATAGGATTGCCCCCGATCTTACCAAGAGGTCGAGCTGCTAAAGCCTTAGTGAGATAATAGTTTTTCGAGTGGAAAGCGGACTGCCGCTACTTGAGATCATACAGGCTGTTGTCTGGCGACAGGAAACCGTTGTTATCTCCGATGTATGGTTTCTCAAGGTCGTAGGTCTCGGTGTGTCTGCGATTCCATGGTCGGGCGTGACCATCGGCAAAGGCCACATTGGTCCGCCCGGTGTGTCGGTATCCCTGCGTTCCGGCTCCTCGACCGCTGTTGACCCAGGTGTCCCGAGCCCCCTGCTCGGAGCCCCAGGGGGAACGCATGAACTTGTTGGCTCCCGCGACATACTCCCCGTCTCCAAAGAGCGCGCACAGCGAGGGCATTCGAATCTCGTCCTGTCGAGCGGGGCGAACCACGACGGACCAGGAGACTGCCTGTGCCGGGGCGGCCGGCCCAAGAGACACGGTCTTTTCCTTCCTCTTCCGGAAAGCGCCTATGTAGCTGCTGTTGTAGTTGTATCCGGTGTAGCGATCATCCGCCCACATGGCCGGGCCGGCAAAGCCCGGACACTGCTGAATCGCCTCAATGGTCTTGCCCTGCCAGATCAAGCCGGGAAGAACACGGACCTTGCCAGTCATCAGGTCCGTGATTCGAGTGATGTCCCATCCGTAGTCGATCTGGCGGTCTGAATCGCCGTTGGCGGCCGGCGCGGTCACCGTGTCATGGGAAGGAGGGTAAAAGCCCGAATACACGGCGGTATAGGCCTGCGTGGTCGTGAGCATCTGATGCAGATTGCTCAGGCAAACCACGGTGGCAGCCTGTCGTCGGGCCCTGCTCAACCCGGGCAAGAGCATGGCCAGGAGCAAAGCGATGATGGCGACAACAACGAGCACCTCAATCAGAGTGAATGCATCCTTGCCGATGGCCGAATCAAGCAGCGACAACCGTCGACGACGGCCCTTGGCCCCCGAGGTTCTGAATCCATTCTTCATCCGTATGCTACCTCGTGCCGTCTTGGCACCACGTCAGTTCATGCAGTCCCAGTCCAGCAGTACATCCGGCCCTGTGATACAGCGTTGCAGGAA
>DAOOIV010000081.1:0-14687 GCA_035384605.1 Phycisphaerae bacterium | reverse complement strand
AAATCCGTTTGATCCACATCGCCATCCTGATCGAAATCGGCGCGTACACATTGTTGGGCCAAGCGAGCCACGCCGGGGCCGCTCGCGCATTCCTCGAACCTGTCGACGTCGGCCCCGTCGACATCAGAATCACAATCCAGGTCCGGCACCAACCGGGGAGCCACGTCGGCCACGGCGTCGATTTCAGGGACGCAACCGCTGCCGATCGGGTTGTCGATCCGGACGTAGCGAAACCATCGCAGCCCGTGCGGTCCGACAGGCAGGTTCTGCAAAGCGGCGAGGTCGAAGCCGGTCCCGCCCGCCGAGTAGCCGTACTTCATCGCCAGGCCGGCCAGCGTCCATGCGCTGAACGTCGTCGGCTCGGGCACCGCTCCGAGGGGGGCGTGCAGGTCGGGGCTGAGCGGATACGTCGGATCGGTCGGCTGCCCCCACCACTGGTTGCCGGGGAGTGACGAAACGGGGCCGGCCGGGTCATAGATGCGTCCGAGGGTTGGGGCGAAATCATCAGCAAAGGGCCCATCGACAAACGTGTACCAAGTCACGCCGTCCTGGCTGACCGACACAGTGGCCGGTTCTTTGGCTATTGGCCCCTGGAGCAAGGTCTGGTTGGGGTCGCCGTTGCGCCACCTGCTGATGCCGTCGATAATCATGTTGGAATTGCCGAAGATGATGAAATCCACGCCGCAGGGGTTGAGAGGATCATCCAGGACGTGGTGGTCGAACTCGAGGATCAGATGTCCGCCCTTGCCGATCGAGACGATCTCAAACGCGCGAAACGGCTGGTAGACCGGAACGACCGGCACGGGGTTGGCGGCGGAGCCCGTGCCCGAGGCGAAATCATTGTCGCCGGTGGTGTCGATCGTGGGCCGGTCGCCTGCGGCAAACGGGTCATTGAAGTCATCGAAGCTGATGAAATCCCAAGGCACGCCATCACCTTCGACGTAGTTGCCCGGGAGATCGACATAGAAGGCGAAGTCGGAGCGGTTGTACTCGTAGCCATTGACGGCCGTGCCGGCCGCGGTGACAACCGCTCCGAGGATTGCATACCATCTGCACATCGCCTGTGTCTCCGGCTCAGCCGACGCGTACCGAACGTTTCAGCAACAACGTTGTTGCCAGAGCGGCGAGCAGCACTGTCACGGGCTCGGGTATGGGCATACCGGCGCGGCCGTAGATCCATGCGTCAGAGCACCCGTCGATCACCGTTCGACTGGAAGCCCCGTAGGACGGGGATTGCCAATTGCCTCCGGGCTCCTTGATCCAGTAGTGCCACCAGTTCTCGCCGCCGCCGTATCCCACGTTGCTGTGACCCTCGTAGCTGATCCCGTCAACGAACACACCCCAGCCAAAATCGTTCCGAATCGTTGTCAAGGTTGTGCTTGTCTCGATCACGTCCAAGAGCCCCAAGCCCGTTGTCTGACCATCGAAGGACACCTCGAACACATAGAAGGTTCCATCCACGAACTCGACCGTGACCTCAGCGTGACTGTTGCCGTAGCCGACAGGGATTGGAGAACCCTCTGCCATGGCCGTCCCCAGCAGCGACGCTCCCAGGAACCCTGTCAGGAAAACCCGGATTGCCACCGCCCTTGTGACATTCACATGATCCCTCATCAGACACCCTTTCTGTGGCCTACCTCGGGCCACAAAAAAATCCCAGCGCCCGCGGACACGAGCACTGGGATGATCCGGCGTTCAAACGCAAACGGGATTCACGCGGCCGACAATGACCGCCTGAATCCCCGGCAGCTCTCGCAATACCCATGCCCGGGGCACACGACACAACAAACCACGTTCGCAGGCAGGTCTTCTGGCTTACGGAGCGGGGAACCGGGTCATCCGAAGAAGACCGTTTCCCACATCCGGCCACGCCTTCTCATCCGTGCCGCAGGGCATCATGAGCCCCACTTTGTCACGGACAATGGCAAGAGTAGCCGGTACTCCGATCACAGCGGCGGGTCCGCGGTGGATTTGCACCACCTTCCCTTTTCATTCCGCCCAAGGCGGAAGCCGGCGATCGTGCACCTCTTTACTTGTCAGGGCGGAATCATAACCCGCCGGCGACTGATGTCAAGTGCCTTTTGCACCCGGTTTGGCGGATTCTTGCGGCACGCGGGCGGTGGTATACTGCCGGCGGTGATGTCGACCGCGGTGGTCCCCACCGGTAACCAGTCAAGCGGGCGAACGGTCGGTCTCCGGACCGGAAAGGACTTGCGACAATGAGCAATACAAAGCATCATCCCGTCACCGTCACGACGCGTCGCGATTTTCTGAAGTTTTCGGCGGCGGCCGCCGCTGGAGCCACAACCTTGAGCGTCGCCGGCGGAGCCCACGCCGCCGGGAATCAGGTCATTCGTATTGGCATGATCGGTTGCGGCGGCCGGTGCACGGGAGCCGCGGATGAGAGCATGCAGGCCGGTCCGGACGTGAAGCTCACGGCCATGTGCGACGTTTTCAAGGATAAGATTGAGAAGAGCCGCGAGAGTCTCAAGAGCAAGCATCCCGAGCAGGTGCAGGTGGATGATGCTCACTGCTTTGTCGGGCTGGACGGATACAAGAAAGTCATCGATTCCGTCGACGTCGTCCTGATTGCTTGTGCGTCCAAGTTTCACCCGATGTACGCCGAGGCGGCCATCAAGGCCGGCAAGCACGTGTTCGTCGAGAAGCCCCACGGCATCGACGCGCTTGGCGTCCACCGCATGAAGGCGGTTTGCGAGCTTGCCAAGGACAAAAACCTCAGCATCCTGTCCGGGCTGCAAAGCCGCTGGCACGCCGGCTGGCAGGAGACGATCAAACGCATTCATGACGGGGCGATCGGCGAAATTGTGGCCATCCAGTGCATGTTCCTTCGGGCACCGTACGTGGTCGTCGAGCGGGAGCCGGGCCTCAGCGAGCTGGAGTACCAATTCCGCAACTGGTACCACTTCTGCTGGCTGTCGGGCGACGACGTGCCGCAGTCACTGGTTCATAACGTGGATCGGGCGTCGTGGGCCCTCAAAGAGCAGTTGCCGACCTGGGCCTTCGGGTTGGGCGGCCGTTCGGCGTCTTTCGGTGAGAAATACGGCGACATGTTCGACCACCACACGGTCGTCTACGAGTATGCGGGTGGCGCACGCGTGTACGCCCTCTGTCGAACCCAGGAGAACACCTACAACAACTACAGCGACATCATTATGGGTACCAAGGGCACTTGCTATCTCGGCGAATGCCGCATCGAGGGTGAGAAGAAGTGGGAGTTCGCCGGCCAGCACAACAACCCCGGCGCGGCCGAGCAGAAGGCCCTGATAGAAGCAGTCCGAAACGACAAGCCCATCAACAGCGGCTACCATATGAACAACAGCACCATGATGGGCGTCATGGGTCAAGTTGCGTGCTATACGGGCAAGCCGGTCAAGTGGGAAGAGATCTGGAAATCCGACTTCAGTTTCGGCCCACCGCCGGAGAAGGTCACCATGGACATGGAACCGCCGACCAAACCCGAAGCAGGCGGCGACTATCCGATTCCGATTCCGGGTCAGACCAGACTGCTGGGCTAAACGTCCCAGGGGCTTGCGCCCCTGGCTACATACCTGTGCCCCTCTGGGGCAACGGGCGATTTCGGGTTTGCGGCCAGGCTCCCAGGGGCTTGCGCCCCTGGCACATACCTATGCCCCTTTGGGGCAATCTGTTTTTCATGGTCGGGTTGAGGATGACGGTTCCTCATACCGGCAGCATCGCTTCGTTTGCAGCCGGCTACTATTGTGTGGAGGCCCTGGGCCTGAAGGATGCTGACCTCGCTAAACACGTACTCGTGCGGAGCACGACCTACCGGGCTGTACAGGCCACTCGGAAACGCTTTGGTTGCGGCCGAAAGCCGCTTTGGGAACAGGGTTCGCTGCTTCGCTCTGCGAGCTGCGCAAGGCAAGCAGGGTTCAGGGCAGCCTGCTTATGGCGCACAATCCACATCCGCCAGCACATCCGGTCCGCTCAGGCACTGCAGGAAGAGCGCGACATCGTTCTTGTCGACATCGCTATCGCCATCCATGTGTGCCGGCCTGCACTCAGGTAAGCCTTGGGGCACGGTGTCGCCGCTGAGACAGGCCTGAAAACGACCGAAATCGTCCTGGTCCACATCGCCGTCAAGGTCGAAGTCGCCCGGTGGGAACATGATGGTCAACAAGGCTGCGTTGCCGGCGATCGAAGCGCAGTCGTCGGACACAACCACGTCGTAGCTGCCGGCGTCACCGAGGCCAACCGGGTCAACGGTCAGCGTCGCGGTCGTCGCCCCGGAGATGTTGCCGCCGTCGGTCAACGCAACGCCATCCTTGCGCCATTGATAACTCAGCGTCCCCGTTGTCGCGGAAGCCAACACATTGAACTGCACGGCTTGTCCCAGCGGGCTCACCTGCGAGGTCGGCTGCTGGTCAATAACGGGCAAGGAAGCCTTCCAGCGGGCCCAGTAGGCCGATACTTGACCGCCCGCGGTGGTGAAAGAGCCGCCGGCGATCAGCTCGTCATTGTGGACGGTCAATGCATGAACAGTGTCGTTCAAGCCGCTGCCCATTGGCTGCCAGTCCGTGCCGTTCCACCGGGCGATCCGGTTGGCGCTCACGCCGCCGGCCGTCGTGAAACCGCCACCGGCCACCAGTTCGCCGTTGTAGACGGTCAGAGACAACACGATGCCCTCCGTGCCGCTGCCCAGTGGCTGCCAAGCTGAGCCGTTCCATCGGGCTATGTTATTGCAGGTCACGCCGCCGGCTGTCGAGAGGTGACCCCCGACGACCAACTCGCCATTGTAGACAGCCATGGCCCTTACAGGGCGATAGTTCTCGGTCGACATCCCGCTGCCTAGAGGTCGCCAGACAGAGCCATTCCAGCGTGCGATGTGGTTGACGCTGACACCGCTGGCCGAAGGAAAAACGCCTCCGGCGATCAGTTCACCGTTGTACACAGTCAGGGCCCATACCGTGCCGTAGATACCGTTGCCTAGCGGTTGCCAGTGTGTCCCGTTCCAGCTCGCAACGCCGTTGGCAGTCACGCCGCCGGCGGTAGTGAAGTAGCCTCCGGCGATCAATTCGCCCTGAGACAGACCGTCAGTGTGTGGATTTGAGGGTATGGATCGGCGGCTGATCCCGTCATTCCGCTGCCCAATGACCGCCACGACGTGCCGTTCCAGCCGAGGACTTCAGCGATAAAATCGTTGTCAACACGGTACATCCTGCTCCCGACGATCAGCTCGTTGCCGTAGCTGGCCAGGGCATCTACATTCGGAGTCTGGCCGATCCCGCCTCCCAGAGGCTGCCAAGCTACGCCATCCCAGCGGGCAACAGAGTCAGCGCCAACAGCACCACCAGTAATGAAGTCGCCTCCGGCAATCAGATCGCCGTTGTAGACGGTCAGAGCAAGGACTCCTCCGCTGATGCCGCCACCCAATGACTGCCATTCCGAACCGTTCCACCGAGCGACACGAGCCGTACCTGCTCCGCCGGCCGATATGAACCCCCCTCCGGCAATCAACCCACCGCCGTGCACCGTCAGAGCACGTACCCCGGGATCAGGCCAAGCAATCCCAAGCCCGCTCCCCAGGGGTTTCCAGGTCGACCCGTCCCAACGGGCGATACACCTCGTGTCCCAGAAACTAACGTTGCCCGCCCGATCGAAGTTGCCCCCGGCGACCAGTTCACCGTTGTAGACGGCCAGCGCATATACCGTCGGGTCAGTCATCGGGGAGGCATACATTCCCAGGTCCATCTGTTGCCATGTGGAACCGTTCCAGCGGGCTATGGCGTAGACGTGGAAGCCGGCGGCAGTGGTCTTGAACTTGCCGCCAACTATCAAGTCGCCATTATGAACCGCCAGCGCGTACACATCGCTGCCCATTCCGCCGCCGATGGACGACCAGCTCGATCCGTTCCAGCGGGCCAGGTAGTTCACGTATGAACCGCCGGCACTGACGAAACTTCCCCCGATCACCAGATCACTACCGTAGATGGTCAGGGCACAGACGTCGCCGTCTGTTCCCGTACCCAGCGGTGCCAAGCCGAACCATTCCAACGGGCGATTCGGTTGGCGTTCACGCCGCCGGCCGTCGTGAAACTGCCGCCGGCGATCAGTTCGCTGTTGTAGACCGTCAGGGATAGCACGCTGCCGTCCGTACCATCGCCCAGCGGCTGCCAGGTTGAGCCGTTCCAGCGGGCGATGCAGTTGACGGTCGCGCCACCGGCCGTGGCGAACTCTCCCCCGGCGATCAACTCGCCGTTCCAGACGGCCAGGGCACGCACTGTCCCGTTCGTCCCGTCGCCCAACGGCTGCCAGGTTGAGCCGTTCCAGGAGGCGATGTTGCTGGCGAGATTGGTCCCTGCCACGTTGAAGCTGCCGCCGACCACCAACAGCTCATCCAGCGGGCCGGCGCCGTCCGGATCCCAACTGGTCGCTGCGTACACCGTCCCATTCACTCCCGGCAAACCTTCGCCGGGCAGCCACTGGCCTTGGCAGTCTTGGGCGACCGCAGAACCGGCCGAGGGGCTCAACAACATGACAACGAGAATGACGCCGCTGAACGATGAGAACAGTTTATGCACGTCCTGCTCCTCTCCGGCGATGCCGAATACAGAATTGGACTCCAGGCCAAACCTCTCAGACGGCCTACAGCCGACCGCCCACTACGCCGGCTGCCTCCTCATACTTGTCCATGACATTGTAACCGAAGCAACAGGAGAATCAAGTGATTAGGAGAACAAAGCAAGCCAGCCTTCAAGACATGCATGCGGCAGGGTTTGCGCCGGCGGGCCGATTTGGGATTTGAAATCTGCGAATCCCAGATCTGGGGCTGATTGGTCGGCCACAGCATGCCTGCCGCTCCAATCAGACGAGTTCTCTCTTGGGCATCTGCCAACGAGAACGGCCGCCCTCGCGTGGGGTCGGCCGTTCCCTGGGTGTTTCCCTGTGCCGTCCGATCGAATCCACATCCAGCGGTCGGGCTATGTCCCGTCGCCAGTGGAGCCCGCCGGGACCGGCGCCGACTGCGCTTCATCGGTCATTGCTTCGAAGACGAGTTTCATTTCGCCATCCTCGCCTTCGGGCTTGGCGCTCACGACAATGCGGTTCCGGCCTTTGTACTCGCCCCGCAGAATGGCCTCGCTCAGCGGGTCCTCGACGCGGTTCTCGATCGCCCTGCGCAGCGGGCGGGCACCGAACTTCTCATCGGTCCCGTGCTCGATCAGGTATTCCTTGGCTGACTGGTCGATCTCGAGTTTGAGGCCCTGCTGGGCGATGCGCTTGACGACCTTGGCAAGTTCGAGCTCGACGATGCGGGTAAGGTCGTCGTGCATGAGCTTATGGAAGACCACGAGTTCATCGACGCGGTTGATGAACTCGGGTCTGAAGTAGCGTTCGACCTCGGACTGCAACATCTTTTTCATCTTCTCATAGGTGACGTTTTCGTCGCGCTTGCCGAAGCCGAAATCGCCCTGGTTGGTGATTCGATCGGCGCCGATATTGCTGGTCATGATTAGGATAGTATTCTTGAAGTCTACGTGGCGGCCGAAAGAATCGGTCAGCCGGCCTTCCTCCATGATCTGCAGGAGCATGTTGAACACGTCGGGGTGAGCCTTCTCGATTTCATCGAGCAGTACGACCGAATACGGCCGGCGGCGGATGCGTTCGGTGAGCTGGCCGCCTTCTTCGTAGCCCACGTAGCCCGGCGGGGCGCCGATGAGCTTGCTGACGTTGTGTTTCTCCATGAACTCCGACATGTCGAGGACCACCAACGCGTCCTCGCTGCCGAACATGAAGTCGGCGAGGCACTTGGCGAGATATGTCTTGCCGACGCCCGACGGACCGATAAAGATGAAGCTGCCCATCGGGCGATTCGGGTCTTTCATGCCGCTGCGTGAACGGCGCACGGCCCGGGCGACGGCCCGGATGGCCTCGTCCTGGCTGATGATCCGCTTATGCAGTTCGTCCTCCAGCCGCAGCAGCCGCTCGACCTCGCCCTTTTCCAGGCGGGTCAGAGGCACGCCGGTCATGCTCGAGACCACCTCGGCGATGACTTCGGCATCGACGATGCCGTCGACCTCCTTGGCCCGGCTGCGCCACTCGCGTTGCATTTCGTCTTTTTTGGATCGCAGGACTTCGGCGCGATCCCGCAGTTCGGCGGCCCGCTCGTAGTCGGCGGTTTTGACCGCTTCGTCCTTTTCGATCAAGAGCCTTTCGATTTCGCGCTCGATCTCGGTCAGATTCGGCGGTTTGGTCATCGTTTTGAGGCGTACACAGGCGCCGGCCTCGTCAATGACGTCGATCGCCTTGTCAGGCTGAACGCGATCGGAGATGTATCGATTGGACAGCTCGACCGATTGCATGATCGCCTCGTCGGTGATCTGCACGCGGTGGTGAGCCTCGTAGCGGTCGCGCAAACCCTGCAGGATCTGGATGGTTTCCTCGCGGGTCGGGGGTTCGACGATGATCTGCTGGAATCGCCGCTCCAGAGCTCCGTCCTTTTCGATGTACTTGCGATATTCGTCAAGCGTGGTGGCGCCGATGCACTGTATCTCGCCGCGGCTGAGAGCCGGCTTGAGCACGTTGGAGGCATCAATGGCGCCCTCGGCCCCGCCCGCACCCACCAGGGTGTGGAGTTCGTCGATGAACAGGATCACGTTCTTGGCGCGGATCACCTCGTTCATGACCGCCTTGATACGTTCTTCAAACTGCCCGCGATACTTGGTCCCCGCGACCATCATCGCCAAGTCAAGCACGACGATCCGGCGATCCGCCAGGAGTTCGGGAATCTCGCCGCTGACGATTTTCTGGGCCAGTCCCTCGACGATTGCCGTCTTGCCCACGCCGGCCTCGCCAAGGAGGACCGGGTTGTTCTTCGTGCGACGGCAGAGAATCTGAATCACGCGGTTGATCTCGCGGTGTCGACCGATCACGGGGTCCAGTTTGCCTTCGCGGGCCATTTCCGTCAGGTCGCGCCCGAATGAATCGAGGGCCGGCGTTTTGCTCTTACCTTTTTTGGCTTCGCCCATCGCGTGGGGTTGGCTCTCCTCGTTCTCGATGCCGGCGCCAAGGAGGTTCAGAACCTCCTCGCGGACGTCTTCCAGCTTGAGACCGAGATTCATGAGCACCTGTGCCGCCACGCCGTCGTGTTCGCGGAGCAGGCCAAGCAAGAGGTGTTCGGTCCCCACGTAGTTATGATTGAGGTTTCGAGCTTCCTCGATCGCATACTCGATGACCTTCTTGGCGCGCGGCGTCTGGGGAAGCTTGCCCATGGTGACCATATCCGGGCCGCTCTTAACGAGCTTTTCGACTTCCAGGCGCACCTTCCGCAGGTCGACATCGAGATTCTTCAGGACATTGGCACCGACACCGGAGCCTTCTTTGACAAGACCGAGGAGGATGTGCTCGGTTCCGATGTACTCGTGGTTGAAGCGCTGGGCCTCCTGGTTGGCCAAGGCCATGACTTTGCGAGCCCGATCCGTGAAACGTTCAAACATCCCTAGCTCCTGGCAGCGCGGTGTTTGTGAATCAGCCCGCTGCTCCTGACGGCGTCCCGCTCACCGGTTCCACCCGACACGGTTGCATTTACGCTGTAAGCCGTATCTTCGAGCGGGAACACAGCTTGTCTGCCCCTACCGGGCGCCTGCAACAGACTAGGCCATCGCTAACGGAGATCGCACCCCCGGGGCGGTTGTTCTGGGACGCACGGGATTCTAGCACTGCCGGCGAGCTCCTTCAAGCTACCGCACATATCCTCGCAAACCCGTCAGCTTCCATATCGGTCAGCTTCCACCGCCAGTTGTGGGTTTTCGCCTAGGGCCCCCGGGCCGATCTTTGACGCCCTCGTGAACCTGCTAGTGGTCCTGTGGGAGGCGGTCCAAGCGGTGTCCCCAGGAAGGATTGGGGCAACTCGGATAGTGCACCGCTTTTCCCCAGGCGTCGCCGACCGCCAACGCGGCCCAGGGTGGCGCCCGAGTGCACAACCTGGTGCAGAATCAAGAGTTATTATCGGCACCCCGGCCGGCTCCCGGCATCACCTGCAGGAGTTGTTCACAATTGTTTCTGGTCTCCGTTGGCACCCGCTAGCATCTCATGTGTCGGTTTTCTTCACCGAAAACAGCGCGCCTGGCAGGCGGCCCCGAAGACACCGGATTCGGGAGACCAGTAGCCCTTGTCCGATCAGCCACGCCATCAACGCGAGAGCGGCCGCGACGGCGGTGACCCCCCAGGGGATGCTGACCGGGGCGATGTATCGTCCGGAGACGGCGATGACCGCAGCCAAGCAGAACCATATGGCCAGCGCAAAGCCCAGCCATGCCCTTCCCAGAAGAATCAGGCCGCTGCCAGGCACCGTGAGATTCATCAAAACCAAGGTCAGGATTCCGCCCATGCCGCACGATTATAGCTCGCCGGCGCAGACCCGCCACGACATCATTTTCTTGAACTACCCTGCGAACCATCGCATAATGCACCTCGTGCTGATCGTTGTGAATCCATTGAGGCGCCAGAGTCTCCCGCGGAGTTCAGCCCATGCACATTCAAAGAAGGATCCGGATTGGACGGCGGCGGTTGATCGCCGCGACCGCCATCGCCATGTTTTGGGGCGGCTGCTCCAGTTCGATTGACCGTTCTCCATCCAGCGTCAGTCGCGGTGCCGGCGCGGCAGGAAGACGAATTGCCAACACCGACGTCGCCGCCGTGCAGCCGGTTGCCGAACGCGTATTCCGGCAGTACTTCAGGATTGACTCCGTTGCATCGGGTCCGGGTTTGATCGTCGCTCAGCCGCAGGAAATGACGGGAGCCGCACAGCCCGAACGCGTGCGTGACCTCCTCGCCGGCGTCAGAGGGCGTCACCGCTATCTCGCCGAGCTGCGACTGAACCAGCAAGGCCCCGATGTCCTGCTGCGGTGTGTGGTTCAAGCCCAACGTCTCGAAACCTCCGAACGTGCGGCGTTCAGTTCGCAGCGTGGCGATGATCGTCCCAGTGACACCCCAATTGACCGCATGGGTGCGGGGTCGGCGGACAACCGTGAGGAATGGGTATACGGCAAGCGCGACCGCCAGCTCGAGCAAGAGATTCTGTCGGCGATTGAGGAAGCTTTTCGGCCGGCCACCTCGACCTCGGAGTGAAGACGACTTGAAACGGGGAAGATACGGTGCCTGAATCGAGTAAGCCGCAGCAGTCGGTAGATCTTGATCGCATTGCGTCAGCCGTGCGGGAGATCCTGCTGGCGGTCGGAGAGGACCCTGACCGCGAGGGCCTCAAGCAGACGCCTCTGCGTGTCGCGCGGATGTATGCGGAGGTTTTCAGCGGCCTGCATGAGAGCCCTCGCCAGTACCTGAGGACCTTTTTTACCGAACAGTACGACGAGCTGGTGGTGCTGCGCGACATTCCGTTCCACTCCATGTGCGAGCACCATCTGCTGCCGTTCGCCGGCGACGCCCACATCGCCTACCTGCCGGACGGCCGGATCGTGGGGCTCTCGAAGCTCGCTCGCGTGGTTGAAGCCTATGCCCGCCGGCCACAGGTGCAGGAGCGCATGACAAGCCAGATTGCCGACCTTCTGATGGAAGAGCTGCACGCCAAGGGGGTGGCGGTGGTTCTCAGGGCCACTCACCTGTGCATGACCTGCCGCGGCGTGAAGAAACCCGGGACGCTGATGGTCACGTCGGCGCTGAGGGGGCTGTGCAAGTCCGATGCTCGCACCCGCGGCGAGGTGATGACGTTACTGGCCGATTCAAGAACCAGGTAGGGAGAGTCCCGATGCGTTTTGAGATGGTCCTTGGTCTTCTTGCCGTTCTAGCCTGGCGGCCGGCCGCTTTCGCGTCAGCGGCCTCTCCGCTCGATCGTCCGCCACCCGGCAGGTATTTCAAGCTAAGAGCCGCCGTGCACGGTAAAGCACCGACGTTCAAGAGCGGCCGCCCCATCGTGGGGACGACCTACTTCTACTGGTATGACGTGTACACGGGAGCTCACCTCCGCAATCCCGACGGCTCGGACGCTCTCACGACGCATCCGCCCGAATCGTTTATGGCCGATCTGAGCTACAAGTCGCCCGACTGGCACTACGCTCAGCTTCGCGACATGGCCGAGGCCAACCTGGACTTTTTCATGCCGGTGTTCTGGGGTGTTCCCGGCCAGTACGACGAATGGAGCTTCGCCGGCCTGCCTCCGCTTGTTCAGGCCCACGATCGGATGACGGCCGGACATAAGGAAGACTCGACTGTTCCCCGTCCGCCGCAAATCGGCCTTTTCTACGACACGAGCACGCTGCGGACGAACGTTCTCCCGGACGGCCGGCGCAACGTCCGCATCGATCTGACGACCCTGCGCGGCCGTGAGTGGTTTTACGCCACGATCCGCGATTTCTTCAGCATGATCCCGCCGCAGAAATGGGCCCGCGTCGACGGGCGGCCGATCATCTTCCTCTACGCCGCCAGCTTTGCCGAGAAGGTCGACGATCGCCTGTTCGACGACGCCCGCGAGCGGTTCCGAAAAGATTTCGCAACGGACTTCTTCCTCGTCCGCCACGCCGATTGGCCCGGACGGTCTGATGCCTGGTATCGTTGGGGCGGAGCTCTGGGCCTGACACTGGGCGACGTCGTCGCGGGGCTGGGTCCGGGTTACGACCATTCGGCGGTCCCCGGTCGTGAGGCTCTCGTCGTTCCCCGTCGCGGCGGGGCTTTTTATCGCGAGCAATGGGAGAAGCTGCTCCGTATGCAGCCGGCACGACGTCCCTGGATCGTTCACGTTGAAACGTGGAACGAATGGCACGAGGGCACGGATATTGCGCGCTCGCAGGATTGGGGCGTGCGTTACATTGAGATGACTGCGCGTTATGCCCGCCTGTTCCGCGAGGGCACGCAGGTGCTTCCGGAGGGCCCTTATGTCAATGCTGATATGGTCAGATGGTCTCTGCAACACACGGCCGGTCTGACCCTTCGGCCCAGCGCCGGGGACGGACACTGGAAAACCACGACGATCGACGGCCGGCGCTGCGCGACCACCGTCTCCGGGCCGGATTCGCTGCCGGCGCGTTTTCTTTACTTCGAGATTGACGATTCCTTCATGTTCGACCGGATGGACTCGGTCGCCGAGGTGAGTATCATCCTTCGCGATGATGACGGCTGCGATGCCATCCGCATCGAGTATGACAGCGGCGACCGGGCCTCCAGCGTCTTCGAGGGTGCGTTCCGGCCTACGCGCGACATTCCACTCGGCAAGACCGACACCTGGCGGATGATTTCCCTGCATTTGCCCGATGTGCGGTTCTGTAACCGGACCAACGGCGCCGACTTCCGCATTGCGGCCGTCGGGGGCAAACAGGAGCTCAGCGTGGCGGAGGTCATGGTTCGCCGACTGCCTGGCAAGCTCGTGCATCCTGAATCGCAGCCTGTCGCCAAGTGACACAAGAAAAACCTTTGACTCGGCCGCGACAAACAGGTAGGATGCGAATTGACTGCTGATACCACGTCGTCGCTTCGTGAGCAATCGGCGAGAATTGCCATTGGGGAGACTGCAGCGCGGCAACCTGCGGAGATGGGGGCATGAGAACGATCAACCGGCGAGAGTTTCTGGGTCTGAGTGCGGCAGCCGCGACCGGAGTCGCAGGGGAGGTGTTCGGGGAAAAAGCCACGACGACCACAGCGCCTTCGACCGGGAGGGCGGCGAGCGCCAGCGACACCGTTGTGCTCGGCAAGACGGGCATCAGGGCATCGCGCCTCGCGATCGGGACAGGCACCAAGGGCGGAAGTATCCAGCGTAACCTTGGCAGCGAAGGCATGATCAAGCTGCTTCGGCACGGCTTTGATGAAGGTGTGCGTTGGTGGGAAGCGGCGGACATGTACAAGTCGCACCCCTACATCGGCGAAGCGATGAGACAGGTTCCTCGCGACAAGCTCGTCATCACATCGAAGGTCTGGGCGCATACGCCGGGCGACGTCTGCCGCCCGGCCGAGGATATCCGCGCGGACATCGAGCGTTTTCGCCAGGAACTCAAGACCGACTACATTGATATCTGTCTGCTGCATTGCCTGACGGACCCGGCGTGGCGGGAAACAATGAAGCCGGCCATGGAGGTTCTCAGCGAAGCCAAACAGAAAGGTCAGGTTCGGGCGATGGGCTGTTCATGCCACTCGATTGAGGCGCTCAAGGCCGCTTCCGAAGAGCCCTGGGTCGAGGTGATTCTGGCCCGCTTCAACCCGTACGCCATGCACATGGACGTGAAAAAGCGGGAGAGATCCCGCAGGTAGCCGCGATCCTGGAGGCGGCCCACAAGCGAGGCAAGGCCGTCTATGGAATGAAGATCGTCGGCGAGGGGGCGTTCAAAGGCGACCAGATCGACGAGTCGCTGCGCTTTGCCCTGAGCCACCCGTTCATAGATGCGTTCACCATCGGCTTTGCCAACCAAGGCGAACTGGACGACATGATCAGGCGGATCAAGCAGAGTGCGGCAGGTCTCGGTCGCTGAAGCGCCCTCGACGCCGCCCTACCGACCGGTTCAAGTGTTTCTCATTCACGCAGGCGTGGTCAATCGGCTGACAGCGACCAGACGTGAACCACCACGGCGTTCATTTCGCCCTCGCCAAGACCCCGCTCGGCCATGAACAGTCGCAGCCCCGCAGCATCGAAGGTCATGCCGCCGACGTTCCAGCAGGTATGGCCGGCAAGATAGAACTCGGTCGGCCGCCAGATCGCATAGGGTACCACG
>DAOOIV010000080.1 GCA_035384605.1 Phycisphaerae bacterium | reverse complement strand
AGGGGATAAACCCCTGGTCTTGACGAGCCGGCGGGTTTACCCCGCCGGTCTTCGCGGGACCGGCAAACGAACGGCGTCAAGAGAACCGAGGGGGTAAACCCCTCGGCTCGTCAAGCGGCTTTATCCCGCCGGTCTTCGTTTGCTCCTCCTTGCAGTGGCGGCCAGAGGGGATATGCTCGTGGGTGTATGAAAAGCGATAGGCAATTCGGACTGCTGATCACCTGGACCTGCTATGGAACCTGGCTGCCCGGAGACTCGCGGGGTTACGTGTCCAACCTGCAGGTCAACCCGACTCGATGGCTACCCAAGGAAAACGCACCCGGCTCGCCGTGCAGATCGGACGATCCGTATGCCCACGCCCAGGCATCTCGCCGCCAGCAGCACAAGACGATTCACCTGGATCGCCGGCAGGCGGCCTGCGTTGCGGCAAGCCTCGTCGAAACGGCCCGCTCGCGGGCATGGCGCGTGCTCAGTGCGAGGATCATGGCAAACCACGTCCACGTAGTCGTCACGGATTGCCCCAACGACGGCCCGGCCGTCCGCCGAATTCTCAAGGGGACCACGCAGGCTTCGCTGAACCGCCTCGCCGGTGCCCCACACAAGTGGTGGACCCGTGGCGGAAGCAACCGGTACTTGAATGGATCAGACCACATCGAGGCTGCGATCAAATATGTCGAGGATCAGGAGTTCGTCTTGGCCGGCGTTGATGACATGAAGGTTCTGCCATGAATCGCCTGGACGCTGGTCCCATCGGTGTTGACGAACCGGCGGGTTTACCCCGCCGGTCTTGACGAGCCGGCGGGTTTACCCCGCCGGTCTTCGCGGGACGACCGCCGGGATGGTGTGAAGAAGACCGAGGGGGTAAACCCCTCGGCTCGTCAAGTGGATTTATCCCGCCGGTCTTCGCCGGACGACGGAGGAACAGTGTGAAGAAACCCGAGGGGATAAACCCCTGGTCTTGACGAGCCGGCGGGTTTACCCCGCCGGTCTTCGCGAGACAACGCAGGGATAGCGTGAAGAAGACCGAGGGGGTAAACCCCTCGGCTCGTCAAGCCGCTTTCTCCCGCCGGTCTTCGCCGGACCGGCAGACGAACGGCGTCAAGAGAACCGAGGGGATAAACCCCTGGTCTTGACGAGCCGGCGGGTTTACCCCGCCGGTCTTCACGGGACAACCGCCGGGATGGTGTGAAGAAGACCGAGGGGGTAAACCCCTCGGCTCGTCAAGTGGGTTTATCCCGCCGGTCTTCGCGAGACAACGCAGGGATAGCGTGAAGAAGACCGAGGGGGTAAACCCCTCGGCTCGTCAAGCCGCTTTCTCCCGCCGGTCTTCGCGAGACAACGCAGGGATAGCGTGAAGAAGACCGAGGGGGTAAACCCCTCGGCTCGTCAAGCCGCTTTCTCCCGCCGGTCTTCGCGAGACAACGCAGGGATAGCGTGAAGAAGACCGAGGGGATAAACCCCTCGGCTCGTCAAGCGGGTTTACCCCGCCGGTCTTTCGGAAACCGGCGAACCAGGCACATTTCGCCAAGAAGACCGAGGGGGTAAACCCCTCGACTCGTCAAGGTCAGACTTCCTTCGAGTCGATCCACTTCATCATCTTGCGCAGCTTCCGGCCAACGACTTCGAGAGGATGATCGTAGTCCTTCTTGTAGAGGGCATTGAAGCTCGGGCGTCCCACGGAGCACTCCAGCAGCCACTCGCGGGCGAAGTCGCCGTTGACGATCTCGGCCAGAATCTTCTTCATTTCCGCGCGGGTCTGGTCGGTGATGATTCGCGGTCCGCGGGTCAGGTCGCCGTACTCGGCGGTGTTGCTCACGCTGTAACGCATGTAGTTGATGCCGCCCTGATAGAACAGGTCGACGATGAGTTTCAGCTCGTGCATGCACTCGAAGAAGCAGATCTCCGGCGGATAGCCGGCTTCGACGAGCGTCTCAAACCCTGCCTTCACCAGAGCCGTCACGCCGCCGCAGAGCACCACCTGCTCGCCAAAAAGATCCGTCTCAGTTTCGATCTTGAAGGTCGTTTCCAGAATGCCCGCCCGGCCGCCGCCGATGCCCGAGCCCCAGGCCAGAGCAGTCTGCAAAGCTTTACCGGTTGCGTTCTTCTCGACCGCCACCAGGCAGGGCACGCCGCCGCCCTTGACGAACTCACTGCGGAGCAGATGCCCGGGACCCTTCGGGGCAATCATGATCACGTCCACGCCCTCGGGTGGGACGATCTGGCCGAAGTGAATGTTGAACCCGTGGGTGAAGCCGAGCGCCTGGCCGGCCCGAATATTCGGGGCGATCTCTTTGCGATAAACGGCCGCTTGCACTTCATCCGGGAGCGTCATGACCAGGAGGTCACAGGCCTTCGTGGCCTCGGCCACGCTGACCGGTTTGAAATGGTGTTCGACGGCCAACCTGTAATTCGGCGTGTCGGCCAGTTCGGCGACAACGACCTCGATGCCTGAATCTCGCAGGTTTTGCGCATGGGCGTGCCCCTGGCTGCCGTAGCCCATGATGCCCACTTTCTTGCCCTTCAAAGCACCCAGATCAGCGTCTTTGTCGTAGTAGATTTTGACCGCCATTGTGCCGACTCCTTTCCAAGTCGTTGTTGCAAAGCAGGTTACGTCTCGGCGGAGCATTGCGTCGCCGCCGACGGAAGCGAGTAGTCTAACAAATGCGACGCCAATGACAACCTGGACGCACGATCCAACGAGGCGTCCGCCACCCATTCGGCGACAGCAGACTCAGGGTGTTGCAGGCAGTCTGTCCACACGTCCAGACCCAGGTGGCCGAAAACATTGGCGGCCGAGCCGTCGGCGGCCCTTGAGAGAACACCCGAAAAAGGCACTCTGCACATGCGGCGTAGGGAATCAACTGCCCGCACGCGCGGAAGCCATGCGCTCCAACTGCGAAAGTCGGCCCTCGATCTGCATCCTGCGGTCATGGTGCCAGCGGCGAATCTCGTAGGATGGCCGGGCGGCGTCGAGATGCAGCGCCCTGCGATAGTGCATGACGGCATCGGCGAGCCAATCACGGCCGACCGCTTCCGCGGCGGGATCCGACGCGATCTCAGAGGCAACTCTGCCCAGCAATCTTGCCAGATCGGCGTGCCCGTCCGGCGACTGCGGATACAGGTCCACGGCCTTCTCAGCCGCGGCCACCGCTTGCAGAAGATCCGCGGGGTTGTGGGCGGCATCGTATCGCAGCTCCAACACCCGCCACTGCGAGCGGTAGATCCCACGGTCAAGCGGGTCGCGATCCTGGGCCATCTGCAGGCAAGTCAGCGATTTGTCCAAACCAGTAACATCCAAGTGTGCCGCCCACGAGGCCCATTCCGTCAGCGGCGTCGGATCGAAGCGATCTGCCTCGGCTGCGGCTTTGTACAAGGGCGCGGGATCGCGCAAGCCTGTCGCCACTGCAAATCTCGCGTCCTTGAGACTCGACGTACACCGTAACACCGGCGCCACTAGCAGGATAATCACCGCCAGCAGGCCGCCGGCGGACGCAACCATCGGCAGCCAACGCCGAGCCGCCCCGCTCCCTTCCCCCTGCCCTGCGGCCCTCGCAACGGCAACCGCGGTCAAAGCTGCGAAAGTGGTAAGTGTCCCGGGAACAAAGAGAGAGAAGTCGATGGTGTTGTGCAGGAGGAAGACGCCCAGGGCAATCAGGCACGGCAACCGGTAGCCGTCACCCCCCCTGCCCCCCCCTTGGTAAGGGGGGGAAAGTTGCTGATGGGCCTTTTGGGATGGCCAGTGCCGCTTGTTGGCCTGCGGAGCCGTCGACGCACTGCCCATGTCGGCATCGTCCCACCCGAATGACAACAGCAGCGACAAGCCGGCGAAAGCAAGGCACCAGACGAGTCCATACAACAACAGGTCGAAGAGAACCGTAGCCACTCCTCCTTCACCGACGTCCAGCCAGCCTCGCAGCATCCAGAGCCGAAACAGGACAAAGCCAACGATGACCGCGACTACCCATTTACCCAGTGGTTGGACCACCGGTTCCTTCGGCTGTGCCGCCTCAGGCGGTGATGCTGACTCCTGCCCCAAGGCGCGGATCGCTACCCAGGACCCGCCGAGCAGGGCAATCATCATCCCCGCCCCACCGATGATGCCCCACTGGGACACAATCGCCATCGCGAAGTTGTGTGGATCGCGGATCTCTTCCGGATATTGGACCGGTTTGTGCTTCAGGTAGGCGCGGTCGAAATTGAGCGCCCCGACGCCTGTCCAGGGGTGTTCAGCGACGATCTTTGATGTGACCCGCCAATACTCCCATCTGAAGCGGAGCGAGTCGCCGGGCAGACGGCCGCGTGTCGTCCCCCAGATGACGACCAGGGCAACGCCGATCGCAGCCGTTATCCACAGGCCTGCCCACAGGGCCTTCCATTTCTGGTACCAACGCGATCCTATCAGGGTGCCCGCTATCAGAAGAGCCAGGCCGATGAGAGCGGCCAGCATTGCTCCGCGGCTTCCGGTGGTGACGACCGATGCGAGAATAACGGCCGCGACCACCCCGCACACGCCCTTCGCCGTACGTGACCGCCCGGAAAGAAAAGCCAGGGCAATCCCGGCGAATCCGGCCAGGATCAGCCCCGCGCCCTGGGCGTTGCTGTATGGCAAGAAGCCTGTTGCTTCACGGGCCATCATGCGCCGTTCGAACAGCTCGACGGTCGGATCGGTCAGAGCAACGCCCTGCCGGCCCCAGAACTCGGCCTTCTGCTCCTGGTAGGCCTGCCAGGTATCGCCGAACTCCCAGCCCAATTGCGAACCGCACTTGGTCGCGGAAGCCAATCCTGACGCGACCACAACAGCCAGAACCAGGACCACTCTTCTCCTTTCGCGGAGCAGGTTCGCCAGCGTGATTGCCAAGACCGGCGTCGTTAGCCAGTCGCACGACGCGTTGATCGCCAGGCGCTTGTTGCTGGCGACGCAGCAGGAACACACTGCGGCCACGGCCATGATTGCCCAACCGGCTTCGATTCCGGTCCGTTGCCACGATCGGCTTCGAAGCAGGGTTGCCAACGCCGCCATTGCGGCCGCTACCCAGATAGCCGTGTCGAGCATCACCGTGGTCGCGGGCGTAAGCGACGCAATGTCGCCGACGGCCTGCGAAACGCCGGTCAGTCCTGATTCGTAGGTTTCGGAAAGCAGAGCGCGCATCGATACGATCAGGAGAAGCACCAGGAACGCCATACCATCGAGCGCATGCGGCACCCGGCCGGCGACCGGCGCAACTCCGGTTGGCGGCCGACGGTTTGGAGCGGGCTCACGATTCATTGCACGATTCCAGAATGGCAATGATCGTCACCACGGCAAGACACTGGGCGACGATCAGCAGGGCCGCCACCCAGCCATGCACGGGCAGCAACACCGCCGGAAGTGACGTTGCCAGCGTGGCTAGGTAGATTGTGAGGACGGCGGTTCTCGGGCTCAGCCCCCGCTTAACCAGGCGATGCGAGAAATGCCGTCTGTCGCCGCGGAAGATGCTGACACCCAGCCGCAGGCGGTGGATAATGACACTGATCATGTCGTAAAGGGGAATCGCAAACACCACCACGGGCACGAGCACGCCGAAGGGCGTTGTTCCCATCTCGGGGTCGTAGAAGGTGGTCATCACCGCGCAGACCGCCAGCATGTAACCCAGCACGAGGCTGCCGGCGTCACCCATGAAGATCGTTGCCGGCGGAAAGTTGTAGATCAGGAAACCAGCCGCACCCCCTGCTACCAACATCAGCACGCACGGGACGAATACTTGCCCGGCGACCATCGACGAAACCGCAAGAACGACGGCTGTCAACACCGCCACCCCGGCAGACAGGCCGTCCATGTTGTCCATGAAATTGAATGCGTTGGTCAGTGCGATGATCCAGAATGTGGTGAGCAGCACTGCCGGAAGCGGTCCGAGCGCCTCCGCGGAGCGAACGCCGACCCCTGCGGTGATCGCCAATGTGACCGCCGCCTGGATGAGCAGCTTCACACGGGCTGACAGCGGGCGGCGGTCGTCGATCAGACCCACAATATGGAGGGCCAGCGCTCCGGCCATGATCGACAGCCCAACGGGAGCCTTCTCCACAACGCCTCTGAGCCAAGGGCGCCACGACGGAGCCCATTTGTCAAGGAAAACGAAGCGGCCGGCGGGCCAATCCGCCAGCAGCCAGGCGGCCAGAAGCATCCCCCCCATCGGCACGAGGATTCCGGCCGTGATGGCAATGCCTCCGCCGAAAGCCGTTGGCCGCTCATGCTCTTTGTGTCCCTCATCTTGCGGGCGATCAACGAACTGCCGTTTGACGGCCCAGGCCCGACAAAGGGGCGTCAGGGCGACGCTGATCAGGAACGCCAGAAGAAGCGATACGCCGGCCGCCATGAGAACAGGACCGGAAATCACAAACGCCCTCCTTCCGGTCGTTTCGTCTGCCCGAGGGATTCAAGCTTGCTCTTGTAGCGATTGCGTGCATCCTCGAAGAAGGCATCGTAGCGACCGCTGGCGTAATCGGGATAGGTGTGCGGCCAGGGTTGCCACTTACCCTCGCGATAGTGCAGCGTCGACTCAGCGTAAATGCCCTCCCGCATGTATATCCGATGAGATCCGTTCTTGGTCGTTGCCAGAACAAGTTTGCTCAGCTCGATGTACCCGGGATCGAGATTGACCGGCCTTTGGCCGCGAGGCAGGCCGCATTCGTAGCCGATCCGTCCCTCCACCTCGTTGGTGTGCACCTTGATGCTCGCCAATCGGCCGGGATCGATCAGCTCGGCAAAGGAGGCGAACTGCCGCAAGAGGTTCGTCCCCATCTCGGGTTCGTAGTAATCTGTGTCGTCAAAAGGCCAGATTTCGCTGACGGCGTCGGTCGGCCCGTAGTACTGTGTGAGTATTCGGATCGCTCTCCTGATCAGATCCGCGTCGTTGGAAATGAACCCGCAGATAAGGTTCACAGGTCGTGGTGAACGGATCGCGCCCATGTCCTCAGTGTAGTCGCGGGCATTCGTAAATCAACGGGACGCCGCAGGTTGTGGAGAACGCGGGCCAACGGATCAGTCATCAGCCCGGATGACCGCGGTCTTCGGCTCCCGTACGGGCGGCGCGGGCGATTCGATCCCCAGTATCTCCAGCGCATCTCGCTCGACAATCTGGCGGAGCTGTTCTCGCGGGATGGTCGGCAAATTGGTGCCGTGACAGAACTGGTTGATGCTGTACAGCGCTTCGATGCAACCGGCAGGTGAGGCGTACGGAAAGTTGCTGCCGAACAACAGGCGGTCCATGACGCCTGCCTGATAGGCCGACAACAGCGCGTTGTAAGCATGCCACGGCCTCTTGGTCAGTCCGCTGATGTCAGCGAATACGTTCGGGTGCTTGGCCAACAGTACGATCGTCTCATCAGTCCATGGATACCCCAACTGGGCCACAATGATCCGCATCTCGGGAAACTCGCGCGCCACTTCATCAATGAGGACCGGCCGGGCATACTCCATCTTGCTGGCGGGCATCACCGCCGCGTCGATGTGGAACATCACCGGCATCCCCAAGCGACAGGCTTCGGGGTATAACCGCATCGCGCAGGTGGCGGCCGGGTGAAAGTCCTGTGCCGCCGGCCAGATGTTCAGACCCTGCATTCCCAGCTCCTCCCGAGCCCGTCTCAGCTCTTGAATGGCCTCCTGTGGACGGGTGGGATCAACGCTGGCAAAACCAATGAGTCTGTCCGCCTGCTGACGCACGTACGCTGCCACGTAGTCGTTCGGAATGTCAGCCTCAAGATAATAGCTCCGGTACGCCAGAACAAAGACCTTGTCCGCCGGGCGCGTGGCCAAGCGATGGGCGTCTATCCCGGCGCGCAGAGGCAATTCCCCTCTCACCCGAGCCTGCCCGCGGGCAAACCCACGGCCGAGTTGTTCAACCGACTCCCAGATATGGGTATGACAGTCTACGATCATGTCTTACGGAGGTATCCGCGTCACCGGTCACCCGCGCCTGCCGAGGCCGAAAGGATACACTCCCTGAGTCCACCTTATAGCCGTTCCGGCTTGCCGGGTCAATTGACGTCGATCGGCCCGCCCACAGGGCCTGAGACCGCCTGCCCTCGCATGCGGTTTGCCGTTTTCGGGCAACGCATGCCGGGCGGGCGTTCGTGCCGACGTCTCACGGCCCGGTTGCCCGATTGCCTCGCGGCTTTGGGCTGGTAGAATCCTATCGGTTCCAGACGGCCAATGCTTTTCGGCCCTTTCGGGAGTTCCGCCAATGCTCATCGTAGCTGTCCATGTTCACGTGAAACCTGAATGTGTCGAAGCCTTTCGACAAGCCACCATTGAGAACGCATCACACAGTATTCGCGAATCGGGCATCGCCCGTTTTGACGTCATCCAGCAGAGCGACGACCCGACGCGATTCGTCCTCATGGAGGTCTACAAGACACCCGAGGCCCCCGCCAAGCACAAGGAAACCGCCCACTACGCGAAGTGGCGCGACACCGTCGCCGACATGATGGCCGAGCCTCGCTCCAGCATGAAGTACACTGCCGTTTTTCCCGATGAGGCGGGCTGGGAGATTCCGAAATGACCTTTGAATTCGCCACCGCAGCGCGGATCATCTTCGGCAACGGATCGCTTTCCGAAGCGGGCCCGATTGCACTGAGCTTGTTGGGAAACGTGCGCAAGGGCAAGGTGATGCTCGTCTCCGGCGTCTCGACCAGCCGCCCGAGCCGGCTCACCGCCATTCTGGCCAAGCATGACATCGAATTTGTTACCCTGCCTGTCACCGGCGAACCGACGGTCGAGATGGTACGCACCGCAGCCGATCGGGCCGTCGTATCGAACTGCCGAATCGTGATCAGTATTGGCGGCGGTAGCGCGATTGATGCCGGCAAGGCTATTGCGGCGATGATCACCAATGGGGGAAACCCGACCGAGTTTCTTGAGGTCATCGGCCAGGGCAAGCCCTTGTCGCAGCCGCCGGTACCGTTCATCGCGATTCCGACCACGGCGGGGACCGGCGCGGAGGTCACACGCAACGCCGTGCTGGTGTCCACCCCGCATCGCCTGAAGGTGAGCCTCAGAAGCCCACTGATGCTGCCGCGAGTGGCTCTTGTCGATCCTGAACTGACTTACGATCTGCCCCCGGCGCTGACCGCCGCCACCGGCCTGGACGCTCTGACTCAGCTTATCGAGGCGTTCGTCTCGGTGCGAGCAAACCCGCTTACGGACGGATTCTGCAGAGAGGGCATTCCGCGGATTGCTCGCTCGCTTCGCGAGGTCTGCGAGGATGGCGAGTGCGCAATCGCTCGCGAGGATATGGCCTTGGCAAGCCTCTTGAGCGGCTTGGCGCTGGCCAACGCCGGATTGGGGGCTGCGCACGGAATCGCCGCCCCGCTTGGCGGCAGGTTTGCCGCTCCGCACGGAGCCGTATGTGCTGCCTTGCTGCCGCACGTCATCACCGTCAATGTCGCGGCCATTCGCCGGGCCGCGCCTCAGAGCGAGAGTCTCCGCCGCTACGACGAGGTGGGCCGCATGCTCACCGGCAGCGCCTCGGCCGTGGCCGCCGATGCCATTCGCTGGACCAGCGAGGTCAACCGCGATCTCGGGATACCCAGGCTCGGCTCGTATGGGATCCGGCCGATCGACATTCCCTCTCTGGCAGAGGGCGCCCGCAGCGCCAGCAGCATGAAGGGCAATCCGGTCGTACTCACGTCCGAGGAAGTGTGCGCAATCGTCACCGCCGCGCTCTGATAACCGTAGCTCGAAGGCGCTGTTTCAGAAAAGTTCGTCATTTCTCCGAGCCACAACGTCGGGGGCGTTCGTGCCGGATAGTCTGAGCCGGTCCACAGGGCGTTTCGATCGCCCGTCGGCCGTCTGGACGACGGCGTTGCCCCGGCATGACGGTCCTGGTATCAGACCCGGCGAGAGGCAGGCCCGCAGGCAATCAGCAACCCATATGCTCCAATAGCTGCTATTGTACAAAGCCGGTTTGTCCGCATACACTATCGTCCATGATCAGGACCAGACTCGTCGCCACCGTCGGACCTGCCTGCTCGGACGCCCAGACCCTGGGTGCCATGATCGACGCCGGCGTCAACGTCTTTCGGCTCAACTTCTCGCACGGCACGCTGGACACGCACCAGCAGATGCTTCAGCACATCCGAAGCGAGGCCGGACGGCGTCAGGCCATGGTTGCTGTGATGGGCGACCTGTGCGGCCCCAAAATCCGCCTCAACCGCATCGACGGGGGCAAGTGCGAGCTTATCAAAGGGGCCACGGTGGTTTTTCGGCGCGGAGACGCCCTGGGGAACGCCCAGACTCTAACCAGTTCCTACCCTGCCCTTCTTGACGACGTCCAGGTCGGGCACAGGCTCTTGATCGATGACGGCAATGTGCAGTTGCGGGCCCGCTCCAAGACCGCCGACGAATTGGTCTGCGAGGTCGAGGTTCCCGGAGTAATCAGCGATCGCAAGGGTATCAACCTGCCGGATTCAAAGGTGTCATCACCTGCCCTGACCGGCAAGGATCGCGAAGATCTGGAATGGGCCATTTCCAACGACCTTGATTTCGTGGCCTTGTCGTTCGTCAGACGGCCGGAAGACCTTATCGAGCTCAGAGAGATCGTCCTGCGGCACAACAGCCCCATTCATCTTGTCTCCAAAATCGAAAAACCCGAAGCGGTCGATTCGCTTCAGTCGATCATCGACCAGTCCGACGTTGTCTTGGTCGCTCGCGGCGATCTCGGCGTTGAGATGGACGTCTCGCGTGTGCCGCTGATCCAGAAGAAGATTTGCCTGTTGTGCCGACGCTCTCGCAAGCCGGTGATCGTCGCCACGCAAATGCTGCAGTCAATGGTCGAATCGCCGGTTCCCACCCGGGCCGAGGTCAGCGATGTCGCCAATGCCATTCTCGACCATGCCGATGCGGTCATGCTTTCGGCTGAGACCTCGGTCGGCAAGTATCCCCTTCCGGCGGTCCGGATGATTCGCCGCATCGCCGAACAGACCGAGACCTTTCATGATCAATTCCGGCACGATCTTGGCGGCGATTCGCTGATCAGGCCTTGTCTGGACATGGCGGTGGCTGACGGGGCAGTCGTGGTGGCCGAGCGGCTTCAGACCCGATTGATCGCCGTTTGGACGCGGAAGGGGGACGCGGCGCGATTGCTCAGCAAACATCGCGTCCACCAGCCCATCCTTGCGGTCACGGATGACGAACGAGTCTGTCGCAAGATGGCCATGCTCTACGGTGTCGTCGCGGTATGTCATCCACCCGAGGCTCGGCTGAGCCGCATCCCGGCCGCGCTCGACCGAATTCTGCTCGAGAAGAAGCTGGCCGCCGTCGGAGAGCGCGTCGTGGTGACCGTTGATACACGGCCCGACCTGCCCGGCGAGACGGACGCGCTGTTTATCCATGTAGTGGGCAGCACCACCAAACCAACCTCCGGCGTCGCAGCTCCGTAAGGGCAAAGGCGTGCTGTGAAATCTCTTGTCAACATCCTGTCGGCTCTTGCGCTCCTCGGCTCGGTGGTCCTGATCGTCTCAGGCAGTTGGGCCGCACACCACTGGCCCGCCTCCCAGGACAGACACATGTTCGAATACATGGGGCAGTGCATCCTGGCCGGGCGCACGTTGTACGTCGACTGCTGGGACAACAAGCCCCCCCTGCTCCCATGGGTGAATGCGGCCGTACTTGCCCTGACCAACGACTCGACGGTTGCAATCACGGTTGCTGCGGGCATGGCGGCAGCGGCCTGCGTCGCCTGCGTGGCCGTCGGCGTCTGGATTTGCTTCGGTCCTCACGTTGCCGGCGCGACCGCCCTGCTGGCTGCGTTTGTCATCTCGTTACGCCGCAACGAAGGCTGCACCAACGGAACGGAACTCTATGCAACCTTGTTCGAAAGCCTCGCCGCCTTATGCCTGCTCCTCGCCTGGCGGGCCACGAAGCGCCGCCTCACGGCGTGGGGACTTGTCGGCGGAATGGCGTTGGCTCTGGCATTCACGGCCAAACAACACGCGTTAGGAGGCCTGATCGCCCTCGGTGTCGTCACCCTCATCGAAACCATCCGCCGCCGCGGCTTCAGGCACCCCCTTCTGCGAATCTTATTGGCGGCGTGCACGGGGTTTGTGGCCGTCATCGGTTGCGTTTGTGCGGTGCTACGCGCCCAGGGCAGCTTGGGTGAAGCCGTCTTCGCGGTGTTCACCAGCAACCTGGTATTTGTCAGGAATGGGCACAGTTGGTTTGTGCCCGTCGACTATCAGGCATCCAAGCTGACCTCGCAGTTGGAGCCCCTCTGGCCGATCATCTGGCTGGCAGGCATCGGTTTGCTTGCGAGTGTCGTCCGATGGCGACGCCCCGATCCCGATGAGCAAATTGGCCCGCAACACCTTCCCAATGATCTGGTCCTGCTGCTGACCGTGTGGCTCGGGTTTGGTGCCTGGACGGTGACCTGGGGACCGGCACACATCCCCCGGTATTGGCATGCAACCTACGTGCCGCTTTTCTGGCTGTCCGCTCAGACCTTCTCGTTCTTGCGGCCGATGCTGACCATCAGGCCGCTTCACGTTCGGGGACTGACGATGGTCGTCACTCTGACGGCCGGATGGCTGATGTTCCGGCCGGCGCTGGAGATTTACCAGTTCGACATGAAGCGCAGCATCTACTACGCATATGAGGATCCCGATCGCGATTGCCTTCAAGTCATCGCTGCGGAAGTCGTTCGCAGAACGGCTCCCACCGACGAGATCTACATGTGGGGCTTTGAGCCGGGAGTCTATCGTTTCAGTCACCGGTTCTCGCCCAGCCGCTTCTTCGAGCTTGGCAAGTTGCACGCCCTCGGCGCCAACGCCGAATTCCTGGTCCACGAAGTCGTGGAAACCCTGCGTGCCAGACCACCCAGGCTCGTCCTCATTCGTCGTACCGACTATTCGGAGGTTCAATCCGGCTCCCTGGCCGGGCTCGACATTCGCGGTTTCGCGGACCTGCTGGCTCGCGAATATGATCCCGCAGGCCTTGTGCGCGATGTGATCTTCTTCGAGCGTCGACCACCTGGGTCGGATACCGCCGCCCCTGCGCGACACATTGCCACCCCGTCGAAGCCCGTCGAGACGGCGTCACCCTCCTCAATGGCGGCGCCTGTCCACCGGTGATCGGCGCCATCCAAGAAGAGCGTTTCTCACTCCTCCGTTGCCGGGAGGCCGTGACCGGGCTTGTTGGCGTACAAGAGCCAGTAGGTCACGGGGATCACAAAGAGCGTGAAAATCGTCGAGGCGACCAGCCCGAAAATCAGCGACCACGCTAGGCCCGAGAAGATCGGATCAATGGTGATAGGCAGGGCCGACAACAAAGCCGTGCCCGCAGTGAGCAGGATCGGACGCAATCGCACCACACGGCTCTCCATGATCGCGTCGAACAAGCTGCGCCCTTTGGCCAGCGACAGATGAATGAAGTCCACCAGGATGATTGAATCGCGCGTGACGATTCCGGCCAACGCGATCATGCCGATCATGCCCGTGGCAGTGAAGAAGATCGCGTCCGCATACTGCCCCACATGCGATCCGGCGACAAGGTTCAGAAGCCAGAAGCCGGGCATAATGCCGAGAACCGTCAATGGGATGGCCAGCATCACGACTACCGGAATGACAAAAGACTTCGTCTGACCCACGAGCAGGATATAGATGCCGATCAGAGCAGCCACGAAGGCCAAGCCCAGGTCGCGAAAAACATCGAGCGTGATCTTCCATTCACCTTCGCCGGCAAAGTCGACGTCATAGCCGTCCGGGAGCCACCACTTGATGCCGCTACCATTGGAGAGGAACGTGCGACCCGCGACCGGACGGGTTGCATCCGCCTTCTTGACGAAGCCGTGGCTGTGATCCACGCCTTGCGGCGGAGGCTCCAACGCGATGGCCCCGGGCATCTTGTCCGACTGGATATCGACTACGCAATCGGCCGGCGGCCGGCCGGCGGTCTCGGCAAATACATAGACCACGCGCCTGAGATTCTTGTGGTAGATGCTCTTGTCGACCACGCTCCGCTCAATGCGCCCTAACTCAGCAAGAGGAACAAGCTGCCCTTTCTCACCGCGAACATGCAGTTTCGACAGGTCAAACAAATCCGAGCGTATGGCCCTGGGCAACCGCAACACAATCTCCAGGGGATGTCGCTCGCCTCTTGTACGGATGGTCCCGGCACTGGCGCCCTCAAGTGCGGTCCGGAGCGTCTCCGTGATCTGGGCAACCGTGATTCCATTGAGCGCCGCCTTCTCCTTGTCCGTGACAAAGATCAGCTTCTTGCTGTCGGCCTCTACGGTATCATCCACATCGACAACTCCGGGCTCCATTTCCATCCGCGTGCGAACGGTCCGGGCAGCGGCGATCAGATCCTCATAGGTGTTCGCCGGCCGCCCATAGACTTCGGCCACGATGGAGGCAATCACCGGCGGGCCGGGCGGCGTCTCCACGATCTTCAGGCTGGCATTGTGGCGAGAGGCGATGCCGGTCAGGTCGTCCCGCAATCTCAGGCTGATGCCGTGACTCTGCTGCTTCCGGCTTTTCTTCCCGACCAGGTTGATCCGCACCTCCGCCACGTTGTCGCCACGACGCATGTAATACTGTCGCACCAACCCGTTGAAATCCATGGGTGAGGCGATACCCACGTAGCTGGTGAAGTCGGTGACCTCGGGCACCGTGCGCAGGAAGTCCTCAAAGTCCCGGACGGCCGCGTCCGACCGCTCCAGCGTCGTGCCCTCATCAAAATCGAGCACCAGTTGAAGCTCATTCTTGTTGTCGAACGGCAACATCTTGAGAGGCACATGCCGCGTGACCGCCAGCATCATCGCGCCGACCGTCAACGCCCCCATGGCGCCTAGGAAAGTCCACGACAGCCATCGCTTGTGGAGCAATGGGGCCATCAGGGGGTGAAAGAGACGATACAACGGCGACTTCTTGATTGTCTCGGAGTCGAGATCATCCTCCGGACCTTCCGTGTGAGCGGCCCCGGCTTTGTTGTAGTGTCTTCCCAAGACGTGGTACGACAACCAGGGAGTGATCGTGAACGCCACGACCATCGACATCAGCATCGCGACGGGAACATTCAGCGCCATGGGGCGCATGTACGGGCCCATCATGCCGGTAATGAAGAACATCGGCAGAAACGAGACGATGACGGCCAGCGTCGCCGTGATCAACGGAGGACGGATCTCGGCGACCGCCTCCAACACAATGTGCCGCGCGGCCCGCTTGCGAAGCGCGAAATGCCGCGAGATGTTTTCGACGTCGACGATCGGATCGTCGACCAGCAGACCCAACGACAGGATCAGGGCGAACAACGTCACCCGGTTAATGGTGAAGCCGAACATCATGTTCACCGCGAGCGTCAGGCCGAACACCACCGGCACGGCGACGGCCACGATCAGCGATTCCCGCCAGCCCAAACCCAGCGTCAGGACCACCATCACAAACAGCACCGCCACCGCCAGTGCCTCGACAAGCTCGTTGACCTTCTCATTTGAAGTCAAGCCCGCATTGCGGGTGATCACCAGGTCGATGTCGTCGGGGATCACTTCCGTCTTGAGCGCCTCGGCGGCGGCGATGACATCCCTGGCCACCCAGACGGCGTTGGAACCCTTCTTCTTGGCGATCGCAATAGTGACCGCCGGGTCCGAGGAATTCGTGTTGCCGTTCCGCGAAGCAGGCCCGATGACCGCGCCTCCCGCATGTCTATCGTGCAGCTTGCCGGCGGCCGGCCCCCACCCGTGCCGAACATAGTTGTCCGCCTCGGCCGGTCCATCGACGATTCTGGCAACGTTGCGCAGAAAGACCGGGCGGCCGTCGAAAACCCCAACCACCAGTTCGTCCAACTCCTCGGGTCGGGCGAATGCCAAACCGGCCTCCACCTGCACGACCTGGTCATCGCGAGTGTAGTTGCCCGCAGTCTGTGTGACGTTCGCCGCGCCGATCGCGTGTCGTACCGCCAATGGGTCCAATTGGTGGGCTTGCAACCTTTCAGGGTCGAGGTAAACGTGGATAATCCTGGACCGCCCCCCGATGACGTAGGCCCTCGATACGTCCTTCGTGGCGGCCAGTCGTTCCACCAGTTCTTCGCCCACACGACGCAGCACAAACTCGTCGGAGGTTGCGCTTGTCAGCGTCAGGGTCACGATCGGAACGTCGTCGATCTCGACGGGCTTGACGACCCAGCCGGTTACGCCCGGCGGCACCATGTCGATGCTTTCGTCCATCTTCTTGTAGAGCTTGACCAGACTTCGCTCGCGGTCCTCTCCGACAAAGTAGCGGACCGTGATCAGGGCCATGTTCTCGCGCGACACGGAGTAGACGTATTCAACACCGTCGATCTGATAGAGGATCTTCTCCAGAGGCGTTGCCACAAGCTGCTCGATCTCCTGCGACGAGCGGCCGGGACAGTTCACGATGACGTCCGCCAGCGGAACGATGATTTGCGGATCCTCCTCGCGCGGCGTCATCAGCAGCGCCGCCAGGCCCATGGCCGCGGCGATGATCGTCAGGATCAGAGAAAGGTTCGAGTGCAGGAAAACGTGGACGATCGCGTTTGTGAAACCATGATGCCGGCCGGCCGGGCGGCCACTCGACGGAGATGCCGATGGAGTGTGCTGCTTGGATCCTTGGTCGTGTGTCATTGCACGGCCCTCATACGTTCGGCCTGGATTCGGTCGACTCCCCCGCAGAAACCCTTGTCAGGGCGATCTGTTCTCCTTCACGCAGTCCGGAGAGCACCTCAAGCTTGCCGCCCAGCGTCCGGCCCGGCTGGATCACGCGTCTTTGCAGCATCTTTCCGTCCACCACGTCAACAACGCTCAACTGGCCGATCACGCGGATCGCTTCACGTGGAACGACCAGAATGTCCTCCTCGTCGAGCGGAATGGTCAGCCGTCCGAACATGCCCGCATAAACGCCCGGCGGACACGGTCCGGTCACCTTCACCAGAAACGTGCGGCTGGCCGACTCGGCCTGAGGCACGATCTCACTGATCTGCCCCTCGCACGGATGCCCTAAGGCGTCGATGGTCACTTCGATGTTCTGCCCGACCTGCAACCGTCGGGTCAGCGACTCGCGCACGCTCGCCACCAACTGCATTCTGCTCGGGTCATAGAGGTTCAGGAGCACCTGCCCGGGCACGACCGTGTCACCCACGTCGACACGCTTATCCACCACCAGGGCGTCCATCGCGGCATGGATCGTCGCATAGCTTAATACGGTTTCCGCTTCATTGAGTGTCTGCTCGGCCCTCTGCAACTCCGCCTCGGCCGATTTCAGCGCGGTTTCGGCCCGCTCGTATTCGATTCTCGATGCGGCGTTCTGTCCCATAAGCCTCTTCACCCGGTCGAATTCGATCGTCGCGTGGTCCCGGGCCGCCTTTGCAGCCGCCACCGCCGCAAGAGCCTGTTGCTGACGAGCCTTCAGGTCGGCATCATCAAGCTTGATCAGCACGTCGTCCTTCTTCACACGATCTCCGGCCTTCACGTTCACCGCCACAACCTTCGCCATGATCTTCGATGCCACCGCCGACTCATGGACGGGACGGACGGTACCGACCGCCGATTCCGTGACAGGCACGCGAATCTTCTCGACCGGAACCACTTGGACGTCTCCAAGGGGACGGCCAACAGAGGCGGTCGGCGCCCCCGCGAGTTTGGGATGAAAGTACCCCATGAGCCACATCATCGTCACGACGACGAACGTCACCGCCGCAATTGAAATGATGATGGTCTTCGCGACACGCCGATATTTGCATGAAGGCAAAACTGTTGCCACGAGAAATACTCCTTGTTCCGTGCGAACCCGCGCCTCCCGTCCGTCTGATTCGATCTTTTCGTAAACGGCCCGTTCACGCTTTGGGCATATCGGAACGCGTGTTATCGACAAACCCGAGGATGGTCACGCCGCCCCACCCCTCGTGTTACTGTGCACGGGCGGTTTCCATGTGTCGCGATGCAGCCGATATCCGCCCGCCAGACTGTACACCTCTCGAAATCCCGACTGCATAAGTACGCGAGCCGCCTTGTAGGATCGCTCACCGACGCCGCAGTTGAGCATCACCGGCCTTGATCGGTCCAATTCGTCCATCCGTTGACGTAGATCCGGCAACGGGATGTTGATCGCACCGGGCAGTGCCCCGGCTGCGAATTCCTGTTCGCTGCGCACGTCGACCAGTTGGTCCCCGATCGGCTCTTCGCCGGGCAGTATCTCAGCCAGCAGGCCTTCTCGTTTGTTCTGGGCTACAAATGCGGCAATGTGGATCGGATCCTTGGCGGCGCCGAACTGCGGAGCATATGCCAGATCGAGTCCGGCCAGATCGTCCACCGTGCCGCGAAAGTGAATCGCCGTAGCAATCACATCGATTCGCTTGTCGATCCCCGCCTTACCGACGGCCTGTCCGCCCAGGATGCGGCCGCTCTCCGGATCGTAGATCAGCTTGAGAATAATCTCCTTGGCACCCGGATAGTAGCCGACGTGATGGCCTCTGACGGCATAGGCGACGTCTGCCGGAATCCCGCAACGGTTGGCACCCTTGGCGCTCAGGCCCGTCATCCCTGCGGCGAGCCCGAACACCTCCAGAATGGACGTCCCGGCCACAGGGGCTGCCGAAAAGGAGCGACCCGCCGCCGCGTGACCGCCCGCGTTCCGGCCGTTCCGATTTGCCGGCCCGGCAAGCGGAAACCGTCCCGGCTCCCCGGTTACCGCAAAAATGACTTCTCCGGCATCACCGACGGCATAGATGTCCGCATCGCTGGTCAGCATCTGCGCATTGACCGCGATCGCCCCGCTCTCGCCGATCGCCAAGCCTGCCTCTTCAGCCAAGCTGGCGTTCGGACGCACGCCGATCGAAACGAGGAGCAGATCCGTCGCCACCTCTCGTCCATCCGCGAGCTGCACCGCGACAACGCGGTCACCATCGGTTTTCAAACTCTCGACGCTTGCTGCAAGGATAACTTCGACTCCGTGCAAGCGGAGCACTCTCGCCACCTCGCGAGCCATCTCAACGTCCATCAAGGGCAACACCTGAGCCTGCTGCTCGATAAGCGTGACCTCCAGGTTACGTTCAGTGAGTGCCTCGACCATCTCAATTCCGATGTAGCCGGCCCCGATCACCGTGGCCCGCTTGGCCTCGCCCTTGTCCAGAACCGCGTTGATGCGATCCATGTCGGTCATGTCGCGGAGCACGAAAACGTTCCGCCGGTCAATGCCACTCCAGGACGGGAGCACGGGAGACGCGCCCGGAGCAAGAATGAGCTTGTCGTAGGGCTCACGCCACCGACGACCGCTCCGGCGATCAAGCACTTCCACGTGTTTCGTCCTTCGATCGATGCTGAGCACCTCGCACCCTGTGTGCACCTCGATGTTGGACGTCCGTTTGAGAGAACGCGGATCCGCCAACAGCAGCTTGCCGCGGTCGGCAATCTGTCCGCCGATGTGATAAGGCAAACCGCAGTTGGCGAAGGAGATGTATTCTCCTCGCTCGAAAACCACTATATGCGCGCTTTCATTCAAACGGCGGGCCCGGGTCGCCGCACTCGCGCCGGCCGCCACGCCTCCGACAATAACGATCTTCTTTGAACTCATCTGGTTTCGCCTCAGCCCGTGACTCCTTGAATGATGCCTCGGCATCTGATCTTGCCTGTCGAACCCCCACCGTCTCGCCGGTTCAAGACCTGTTGGTTCCGCGCCGAACAGCCTGGTTCACAGTCGTTGCTTCCCGCAAGCGTGGTTGCGTATGCACTGCAGGAGCCACGCTGGACGCGGGTCGCAAACGCCATAGTAGACGGCCTTTCCTTCCCGTTCGCACGTCAGCAATCCGTGAGCCTTCATCATGTTCAGGTGCTGACTGACCGCGTTACTGGCGATCCCCAGTTGCCGGGCAAGATCGCCCACGGAAACCCGCCCGGCCATCAGCAACTCGCAAATGCGCAGCCTGTGCGGGTGGGCCAGCACCCGCATGACCGCCGCGCTTTGTTCAAGCACCTTCATGTCTATCAGCCGCTGATCCTTTTCTATCATGATATCATTGTATCATCATGTTTCGATTTGTCAATATGAATGTGTAACTCGTTTCCCCTCAGCATCTTAAGCGTGATTCCATATGTTCGCAGTCGCCCAAAGAGAGCCCTCTGAATCGCTCGATGGTGTTCGCTCCCCACCATCCTGGCTGCGCGAGGGCAGGCGCCTGATCTCAATTGAGTCCTGCTCCGAAAACGTCGTCAGCCTTCTGGTCCTCGGGCTGCGGCGCTGAGGCTTGGGGAACAACAAGCGGCGGCTCGGCCGGTTGGCTTGAGATCGGTTCGCCTGAGACTCTTGCCGGCTCGGATGGCTTTTCGGCCGGTTCTGCCGAGCCGGCCCCACGCCTGCGATCGTTTCGGTGATGGTCGGGACGGCGGTCGTTTCCACCATCGGCGGACGACCGTTGTTGCCGTGGCGTGCCCGACTGCCCCACAGCAATACGGGCCCCCGGCCGAGGATAAGCGCCATGCCTGTCCTGCCGGCGACCCTGTCGCGAAGCCGCCTCTTTCTTCAAATCCGCGATGAGAGAATCGTAGTCGCTGAAAACTGATTCGCTCTTCTGTGCATCGTGTTCCAGGGATCCGGCCTGGTCGCCCGTGTCGGCCTCGTCTCTTGAGCCGGCACCGATTTGCGACTCGGTTGTTTCCGTTGCGTCGAGATCTTCGATGAAAGCTTCGTCGATCTCGTCAAACTTGGGCGGCCGGTAGCCTGGCAGTTTGGATCGCTCCAATTCCTCGTGGTAGGCCTTGATCACTGCCGCCTGAATCATCTCTCTGCATTCCGTGTTGATCGGATGAGCAACGTCGGCATGGATCTTCGCGCGGCCGTGCGAGTTCCGTGCAGTGCGGCGATCGCCAAGCGAATGACCGCACTCGTTACAGAACTTGGCCCTTAGATGGTTCTTCGACCGGCATCGCGGACAGCGGTCACAGAGCTTGCGCGAGGGCATGGCGACAAAGACGCTGTCGCCGGCACCGCTCCCGATGATCTTCAGATCGCGTATGACAAACGCGCCGTCAAAGGTGATGCTGCAAAAAGCCCGAAGTCTTTCCCTCGATTTCTCCACCAGTTTGACCCGAACCTCAGTGATTTCCATCTCTGCCTCCTTCAAGTTGTCGGTCCTCGCGGAAACAACCGAGACATTCTCGCGGCGAAGCTTCGCCAGGCTCGAACGCCTCGCCGGCCGCCGAATCTGCCTCCCAAACCCCCGGCTTTCCCAGTTGAGCCAGCCGGGCGCGCATACCCGTCTCATCCTCTACGCGGCGGGCAAAGCCCATCGCCTCCGCATAGTTGTCATATGCGGTGAAAAGAGTCGACCCGCTGCCGGACACCCGCACCGGTCGCCCGGCCAGCCGCTTCAACATGTCGAGTAGCGGGCCCACTTGCGGGCGCACCAGCAACAAGGGTTGCTCCAGCATGTTGTACGCTGCCGCCATCAACTGTCGCGAGTCCAGACGAAGAACGTCGACTCCTGCCGGCATCTCGTCCAGGAGCGTTGGGGCAGGTGGACTTGCCGGCGGTCGCCAAGCCCCATAGACCTCCGCGGTCGACACGCCAAAGGGCGGAAAGATCAGCACGATCCATCCTTCCCATTGCAGCCTCACCGGCCTGATTCTCTCGCCACGGCCGCTTATGACGGCTGATCCTCCCCGAAGAAAAAAAGGAACATCACTGCCAAGCTTTGCTGCCAACGGAGCGAGCTGTTCAACCGACCAATCCAGGCCCCAGAGACGATTGAAAGCCACAAGCGAGGCGGCCCCGTTAGAGCTACCCCCGCCAAGCCCGCCCCCTATCGGGATTTCTTTACGTAGGCGACATGTCGCCCGGGGTTCGATGCCCGCTGCTTCAGCCAGGAGCTTGCCCGCCTTTACGATCAGATTCCTGTGATCCGTCGGCAAATCCGGATGATCGCACACCAGCTCAATGCCGCTGGTATCACGGCTCGCCAGAGCCAACTCGTCATAGAGCGTTATCGCCGACAGCAGGGACCTGATGTCGTGAAACCCGTCTTGACGCCGGCCAAGGACGCGCAGAAACCAATTGATCTTTGCTGGCGACCGAACCGTAACGGAAACCCGTGTCACGGGCAGGCATCCTTGCCGAGGCAGGTCAGCGCCTCGCCGACTACCCCAGGAAACACACGACGACAACAAACCATTCAGCGAACTTCCATCCTTCCGCATGGCCTGCAAGCGAATCCACCGCCCCGGCCGTACCATCGGGTCCACCACAGTCTCCGCACACAACAATTCAGCGATTGATCCCCAAAGTACGCCCGCAAATCCTTGTGGAGACACACATGTGTGACTTCGACCTGGGAGTACGCGTCGTGGCAGAAACCGACCGGGCACTGGCGGATATGACTTATCTCAAGGGTGTCGATCATGATGCAATCCAATTCGCGCTGTCTCGTCACAAGGTTGCGTTGTTATTTTAGGATATGTACCGTTCCTGTCAACCGGTCCGCTAACCGGGTGATCCCAACACGCCTTGTCGCCGGTCCGGCAGAAGTCCCGAGGCCTGCCTGATGTCCCACGCCCTGCTGCTTGGCTCCCCGTCGGCCGACCCGCCTCTTGGGCCCGGGAACGTCGCCGTTTCGAAGGGCCAACCCCTCAGCGGGATCACCCTTGTGAGTTTCTGCGCGGACCGGTGCTGGCCGAGGCCGATTTTTAGCTTATGACCTGGCATTGATCACCCGATCTGAATTGTGGCGATGCCGTTTGTATGGACCCGTTCCCGAGGCCTTTGGGGGCTATGGCGATTACGATTATCTGCCCCAACCTGACCTGCCGCAGCGTGCTCCAGGTTTCCGACAGCATGCGGGGACAGAAGGTCCGTTGCGCGCGGTGCGGTAGGAATTTCCGCGTTCCGGATTCGACGGGAAACAAGGGTAGTCAGGCCAAAGCACCCGCGGAAACACAAAGCGGCTCATCAAAGTGACTCGCCTCCCCAATGTCCGATAAGTGACCTGCCCGATGAAGGTTGGCTGCCCGTTTTCTCCGCCAGTAACCCACTGGGGTTGTGTGACGCGCTTGCCCCGCCCAGGTCGTGCTGCGGCCCTCGAGTTCCCAACAGGCCCGGTTCTCCTCTCATCTTCTAAGGCGGACCGCCTTTCTGCAGGCCGCAACCCAAGCGCTCTGCGATCCAGAAACATGCGCGCAAGCCGCACAGATGTCTGGCCGTAAGGTTCTGATGCCAAGCCCGCTCCCTCCTCACGCCGAGCGTTGCAGCCGTCATAACGTACTCGGGTGAGGGGGCAACTGTCCGAACTCCGCGGTTCTGTGTTTCTGTTCCTCCTTCGGCCACAATTGCCCGATTACGCCAGAGCACTTCCATTGGGTTCGCCCCGCCCTCCATGCAGTCGCTCCTCGTCGGCAAAAGCCGATTACCCCCCCTCCAACCCCGTCTTGCCGACACGGTTGCCAAGCCTGCGGGGATCCGGATAATACCTCGCCAATGACGTGAACCCGAACCGCATCCGTTTTCGCTTCTGAGGAAACCGATCATGAAACATGTCGTTTGTGTCGCCTCGGTTGTTGGAATCCTGTCTGCGATGCGGCCCTGCCCGGCGGGGCCTTACGAGCCCACATGGGAATCGCTGGATGCACGTCCCAACCCGGCCTGGTTCAACGACGCCAAGTTCGGCATCTTCATACATTGGGGTGTCTATGCCGTGCCTTCCTGGAGTCCCAAGGGCCAGTACTCTGAATGGTACTGGCACAGCATGGGCAAGAAAGACGGCGAAACCTGGAAGTTCCACATCCAGACCTATGGACCGAACTTCAAATACCAGGACTTCGCTCCCATGTTCAAGGCTGAGCTATTCGACCCGAGACAGTGGGCGGATATCTTCAGGCGATCGGGTGCTAAATACATCGTTCTGACGTCCAAGCATCATGACGGGTTCTGCCTTTGGCCCAGTGCCCAGAGCTGGAACTGGAACAGCGTGGACATCGGACCCCACCGTGACCTGTGCGGCGAGCTCACCGAGGCCGTCCGGGCGGCCGGAATCAGAATGGGCTTCTACTATTCCTTGTACGAATGGTATAACCCCCTCTACCTTTCGGATGCCAAGCGTTACGTCGATGAGCATATGCTGCCGCAAATCAAGGATCTGGTGACCCGATACAAGCCGGACATCGTCTGGACCGACGGCGAGTGGGATCACCCCGAAGAGCTGTGGCGCAGCCGCGAATTCCTCGCATGGCTGTTCAATGAATCGCCCGTGGCCAAGGACGTCGCGGTCAATGATCGCTGGGGCAAAGATTGCCGCAGCCGCCATGGCGGCTACTACACCACCGAGTACGGAAAGCACCATCAGATGTCCGAACTCGGCGCCGTCCGCGAGTGGGAGGAATGCCGCGGAATGGGCGGTTCGTTCGGCTACAACCGCAATGAGGATGTGGACGACTACAAGCCGGCCACCGACCTGATTCATCTCTTGATTGAGACGGTCAGCAAAGGCGGAAATCTGCTGCTCGACATCGGGCCCACCGCCGACGGGCGCATCCCCGTCATCATGCAGCAACGACTGATCGACATGGGCGAATGGCTGAAGGTCAATGGAGAAGCTGTCTATGGAACGCGGGCATGGCGGCGGGTCAAGGAAACCGGCGATGTGCGTTTCACCCTTAAGGGTCGCGACGCCTACGCCATCTGCCTGAAGTGGCCGGAAAAGGAACTGACGCTCGACGTGCCAAAACCGAACGGCGAGGTCGTACTGCTGGGCTACGGCCGGCCACTCGCGTCCGCATACGAGAACGGCAGACTGAGGATCGAAGTGCCCCTCCTGTCGGTGAACCAGACACCTTGCCGCCACGCATACGTATTCAAGCTGCCGGGTGTGGAATAAACCTTCATGTGCGGCCGCTTGCAGAGCCGGGCCAACTATGCTACCCTGAGTCCATATCCGCGGCGGCGTACCCAAGTGGACCAAGGGGACGGATTGCAAATCCGTTATTCATGGGTTCGAATCCCATCGCCGCCTTTAGTATGTAAATGACTTCATAGGAAGTAATTCCGCACCTGCCCGAGCCCTTCGCGGTTCTGAGAATCCCCCAAGTATTGGCATGGGCGCAACATCGCAGAGCCCGCAACAGGCCCTTGCCAGGCGGAACGAGACGGAGTACCATTAATAGTCCGCGTGCCGGGGAGGGCATCTTCCCCGGAAAACGGTGTCCGGCACGCGGAAGGTGAGCATGAGCAACCAGATAGACCCGGAACTGCTGAAGATCATGGTGTGTCCGGAAAGCCACGCCCGACTCATCCAGGTGGGCGATTGGCTATACAGCACCGATCCGGCTACGCGGCGGCGCTATCCCGTCCGCGACGGGTTACCGATCATGCTCATTGAGGAATCCGAGGTACTCGACGAGGCCGAATTCAAGAGAATCATGCAACAGGCTCACTGAGCGAGGGAGATCCATACGAATGGAAAAGGCTGAAAAGGGCGGCAAGCACCGCGCAAACAGGAACAAACGCCGGTTTTCGGACCGAGGCGGCGAGGGTTGGAAGGGCCCGATCATCGACTACAAGGAGGTCGAGTTGCTCCGGAAGTTCCTGACCGCCAGCAGCAAGATGATGTCTCGCAAACGCGCGGGAACCAACGCCACCGAACAACGTGCCATCCGCCGGGCCGTTAAGCGGGCTCGCTTCATGGCCCTGTTGCCCTATGTGGGAGCCTGACCAGGACCACCCCCCACGGGCGAAGTCCCTGTCTGCTCCGCAGCCCGCGCCCGTAGCTCAATTGGACAGAGCATCTGGCTTCGGACCAGAGGGTTGGCGGTTCGAGTCCGTCCGGGCGTAATCACACCTCTGACCAGCGCGAGCATGCCCCGCTCATCACATGATGCTTGGCGCGCATGAGGCTTGACGAACATCTTCTCGGCAAAAGAGCGGAGACGCCGCCTGCGTGCGGGGACTGGGGAGTCACGGCTGGGGGGCTGGGGAGTCGGGGCGGGG